>JAUIHU010000231.1 GCA_030432175.1 Verrucomicrobiia bacterium
ACGGGATTACGCCGCCGTTTGGGATTCCACCATGGCGCGGATCTGGTTTCCTGCCGGACCTGAAGCTCCAGTTACAAAGGAGATTAAGGAATGGTTTGCGCAGCGTAAAGAAGGACGCGTCTGCACCGAACAGGAATTGCGCGACTGGGGATGCTGGTTTCCGGACGGGCGTTATGGGGAACTGTTTTATCTTTTGAACAACGGAGTATTATTCGTGCCATCCTACATGAACCTGCACCGCGTTCCGGCCATGCATGGATATGATCCGGCCGAACCCGAAAGCGCTGCTGCCTGGCTAACGAGCCATCCGGTGGAGCAGGTCCCCCAGCGAATTGAGCAGATATTTAAAGTGATGAAATCTGCGGCAGAGAACGTCCAAAAGAGCTAGACAATTTATTCTATCGGGTTAGTTCGCCTGGGATGATTCAAAACCGTTGTGAAATCGCTGGCGCCGCGTTAAGTTCTCCAAAAATTTATTTGAGCTTTGATCTTCAGGGATCAGCCGAGCAGGAAAGGAATCATGAAGAGTTTATTGGGAAAAATACAATGGGTACAACCAGGGATTGTATTCGGGTTAACCGCTATTCTATTAGCTCCGGTCAATGGTTTGGGGCAAAACGAGGAATCTGTCTCGAACGCCTCAGGAGTCGTGGCGCATTTTAAAACACAGGTGGAAGGCGCACAGATTCAGGAAGATTTTCAGATCCTTCCAAATGCCTGGGTTTATGTTCCGGAAGGTCAACCGCCGACACCATTCTTACCGGCTGGACCTTTTGAAGTAACTCTGTCCGGATCTCTGGATGCGCCGTTGAGAAGCTTTTATCAGTTTGCTTTAGAAACCCGAGGCTCCGCCACACTGACAGTGAATGGTAAGGAAGTTCTGGAACATGAAAGTGATGGTCAACTTTCTGATTTAACGAAATACACCCGCCTGAACAAAGGCGCGAACGAAATCACCATTCAGTTCAAAAGCCCTGAGTCCGGTCCGGCATCGGTTCGTTTCTACTGGGCTCCGCGCAAGAAGCCAATGGACTGGGCTCCAGATGATGCGTGGTCTCATGATCTTGAATTGGCTGGATTACCTGATGCCATGTCAAGGTTGCACGGTCGGGAACTGGTTCTGGAAAATCGCTGTCAGAACTGTCACTCCATGGATTTTTCAGGAACGCCCATTCCGGAGATGGCCATGAATGGTCCGGAGTTTACTGGAATCGGATCGCGTCGAGGTATGGACTGGATGGCGCGCTGGATCGAAGACCCGGAAGCCATGAGAGCGCAGGCAAAGATGCCGACGATTTTTCATGGAGAAAGCGCACAGAAAAATGCGCGATCCATTGCAGCCTTTCTGGCAACGCTAGGGGAATCAGAACCCGTAGAATTGACCTCAGACATCGTGGCTGACGAAGCTGTCCTGACGGAGGGCAAGGAACTCTTCTCAGCTTTGCGATGTGTCAGTTGTCACCAGGCGCCGGGCATGAATCCAGAAGGAGAAACCGCGCTGAAGATTTCTCTCAACCACATCAACGCCAAGTTTCCTGAAGGACGTTTGGCGGAGTTTTTGCAACAACCGGACCGACACTATGAATGGATCCGGATGCCGCGGTTTCAATTTTCTGAAGAAGAAGCAGTCGCTGTTGCCGGTTTTCTCCGCGCCTCCGTACCTGCCGCTCCTGAAGTTGCATGGGAATCCGGTCCTGAGCTGGTGGAGGCAGGCAAAATTGCAATTCAGCAAAGCGGATGTTTGAACTGCCATAACGCTGGAGTACCCGGGTTGGATAACACAGCCATATTTGCATCCTGGAATGAACTTAACGACTGGGATAGCGGATGTTTGAATTCAGGTGAATCCGAAGGGAAAGCGCCAGAATTCACTATGGACACCGAATCGCTTCAATCGATTCAGACCTTTGCGAAACTGGGAGAATCGGCGGTGGTTTCATTGACTCAATCCATTCCCGTGGAGTCCGCCAAACGTCTCGCTGCTCAGTTGAATTGTGTGGAATGTCACCAACCATATGGGGATTTGCCACAGTTCTCGATCATGGGAGGCAAGCTGAAGCCTGAGTGGATGGAGCAGTTCATTGGGGGGCACATTGGACTGGATAAAAAGCCGCGCTACTGGATCACTGCCCGCATGCCTGGATTTCCAAAGTACGCTGGATTGTTGAGCCAGGGTCTGGCCATGCAACATGGATTACCACCCGTGACTGCAGAAGAACAGGAAGAGATTGACACTGCTCAGGTGGAGATTTCTCAGCAGTTGGTATCCTCTGAAGGCGGATTCAATTGTATTTCCTGCCACTCAATGGGCCAGTATGAAGCAAACGCAGTTTTTGAAAGCGCCGGGATCAACCTGGCTTACACCTATGATCGACTGCAGAAGGAATACTATTATCGCTGGATGCGCAATCCGTTGGAGATTGATTCCCGCACGAAGATGCCGGCCTTCTTTGCAACAGAGACCAGTCCTTTAGGAAGTGTGCTGGAAGGTTCTTCCCAGGCGCAGATGGATGCCCTTTGGCATTATATTCGAACGAAAGACGAGATGCCTGAGCCGATTGGGTATACGCCGCCTTCCGAAGAAACCTCAGAGTCTGAAGCGACGTCCTTTGACGATATTGACTTCGATAGTTTTGAAGATTTTTGATGGGTTCCATCGATGTTTCAGTTACGAACAAACCGGGGCTGTCAATGTTACATCCCCGGTTTTTTTTGCGCCCGTTGCTTTGATTTATCGACATTTCTTTTCTAAGAAATCGGATTCAGGAGCGTTCTGATTTAAAGAGACTATTTGGTATCTGAATCTGAATGCTATGAAAACCTGGATGATTACTATTTTGTTGGGGGCTACTGTCTTGCATGCTCATAATGTCGATCGAAAGCTTATCACTGATACTGCCGATGAAGAGCCTTCTCTAAAGGATTTCCTGGAGCAAGTTGGCTATGACAATGAAAACACAGTGACTTTTCCCAAGCTGTCCTGGAAGCACATTCCAACACTGCTGAAAATTGCTCGCAGCAAGGAAGTCCTCCATGAATTTCCCAGCAATCCTTTCTCGTCGCAGTCGCAGTCCCAATGCAGAGAGGGAATAGTCGCCTTGTGGTTGATTGAGGGTATCCGAAAAAAGGAAAAAGGAGGATATCCTTCGCTCAACCCATTACTACATCCACGTAAGAAATATAAACATCAGGAGGATCAGGATTGGGAAACGATTTCCACTCAATACCACCAGCGCGCGTACTGCCTTTATCAAAAATGGTGGAGGGAACATGGATCTGTTTCAGAAGCTGAAGCGGCAAAGATTGATCCACTCAAGGGATCTCCAATCAGTTGGTACTAATCAACTACAGATTTCGCGGATCAGGAATTGGCAACACAGCAGAGAACTTCCGTGTAAATCAGCGAAATCAGTATTTAGAATAAAACCTCAATGGATGAGTTTTTGTTTTTCAAGTTCGAGGGCTGCCCGAACTCTTTCAAACTCCTGAATCAGCGCCACAAAAGTATTCTGGATAATCTCCCAGTTCTCCGTTTTGGCGCTTTCCTTGATGATGATGCAATGTCTGGACATGCCGGTGGCACCCATATTTCCGGAACTGCCGAGAATTCCATGAGCAGATTCTTCAATCTGCTGGACATTGCGAGAGTTGATTGCCTGACGAAGACGTTCGAATCGAGCTGGAACGTCTTCAATAAAAAGATCAGCAAGTTCAACCAAAGGGTGGACATCTCCGCCCAAATCCAATTCACGAATTTGGTCGAGCGCTTTTGGATCTATTGCAGGTTCCTGATTATCGTCAATAGGTTCTGGAATTGAAGAACTTGTTGCATTTTCAGAAGAAGCAACTCCATTGGAGTGAGACGCAGAGGCTCCAAATTCTACGATTGCTGAATCAATTGTTGATTGAAGCTCATCTAACTTCACCGGTTTGGTGATATAGTCGTCCATTCCTGACTCAATACACCTCTCTCGGTTACCTTCCAGCGTGTGCGCAGTGACAGCGATTACCGGGATATGTCCTCCTTGCCGATCTTCTATTTGCCTGATTTGCTGGGTGGCAGCGTAACCATCCATCACCGGCATCTGGCAGTCCATCAGAATCAGGTCAAATTTCTCTGAGGTAAATGCATCAACAGCTTCTTTCCCATTGCTTACGACTTTGGATTCATGCCCCAACTTGCGAACCAGTCTCTGGGTCACACGCTGGCTGACCATATTGTCTTCAACGATGAGAATATATTTACCTTCAGGCATTTGAGTTACTTTACCTTATAAGCGCCAAATATCTTCGGATCAGGGATAGTCAATTGTTTTCCCCTACGCCTAAAAACTATTACTTACCAGTATTTTGGGGCAAATCCAATAAAGATTTAATCAAATTACTCCCAAATCAGAGGATCTTGTTGAAACATCCTGACCTCCATTCACCCACTAATCTGGATTCCGTATTCGTCCAGCCCAATTCTTCAAATCGCTTCGCCACCTTGGCAAATTGAGAGTCAAGAATTCCGGACAAAATCAAAACTGAATCATCCTTGAGCCATTGTGTCAGAGTTAAAGCTTCATCCAACAAAACATCATAAATAACATTTGCGCAAACAATATCAGAGCAGGCCCTGTACTGATTGGATGAACTCGCAGCGCTCAAGTCTTCGACTTTCCAGTTAATTGAGCTTTCAACCTTATTTAAAATCGCATTTTCCCTGGCCACTCGGACTGCGTCCGGATCATTATCAAATCCGTGAACCGGGCTATATCCCAGTTTTGCGGCGGCAATCGCAAGAATGCCTGTCCCACAACCAACATCCAGCATGGACCGTGATTCGCCTTTCAATGGACGCAACTCAGCGATTTTTTCCAGGCAATAATGGGTGGTCGGATGATTCCCTGTGCCGAAACTTAGTCCTGGATCGATCTTGACGACGGCTTGTGAAGGTTTGGGAGGGGTATCAATCCATGTCGGTTGAATGAGCAACGCATCGCTGATTTCTATTGGATGGAAATGTTTTTTCCATGAATTGGCCCAGTCTTCCCGCCTGACCTCTTCCACTTGTACTTCTGCGGTAAGTGTCGGCAAGCCTGCCTGATTGACGCCATTCACCAACTCGGTCCAAAGTTGATTCCACTCATCCAGATTGACCTCTCCCGGCTCAAGGTAAACATGCAGGGCATGTTGATCTTGCAAGGCGTCTGTCCATAAGACGGGATTGGCTTCGGTCGCTTCCTGTAACAATGACTGCAACGCATCTTCTGATGCTGGATCCACTGGCATGACCAGGCGAATCATTGCGCTTGTTTCTTCTTTTCCGGACAAGCTCATCGGAGATCCCTCCAGGGTGTGAAATTCAATAATTCAACAGTGTTATTATGTTCGGTCACATGAACTCGCGTCACACTGGCGTACTCCACTTCGAGTCCTGAAGTTGCCCGCACCGGAAGTCCATGTCCTTCCATCAAAATTGACAATGCCATTCGGATCACCCCGCCGTGGCAGACGATGACCGCAGTCTTGCCATGGCTTTCCTTGAGGATTTGCTCGATTCCAGAACGTACTCTCCTTTCAAAATCTCCCATTTTTTCAGCGCCTTCCACACTCCCGGATTCCAGGGCGTCCATCCAGTCATGGGAAACTCCATGATCTTCGTAGACCTGTTTCCAGGATTTACCCGTCCAGATACCAAAATCGATCTCCCGAATTTGATCCACAATTTCATGTGGAATACCACGTTCAAGGACAGCTTTGGATCGTTCCATGATTGGAGCCAACGTTTGTCTAGCTCGTTTCATCGGACTGCAATAAATGCGGTCCACGTTCAGTTCCTTCAAATACTCAGCCGTCTGTTCTGCCTGGCGGGCGCCGGTTGGTGAGAGATTCATATCGATGGTTCCGCCGAAGGTGAAATGATACTTCTCTTCCACTTCTCCGTGGCGGATCCAGTAAAGTTCAGTTACTTCCATCTACAGAATCGGTAGCCGCAGTTCAATGCTCTGTCCAGAAAGGATTTATTCAACGCCTTGAGTGGAAGCGGACTTATGGGAATCTGGCAGTTGAAAATCATGAGACTCAATCCAGCTTTTTTCACGAGTTGACTTGAGGAGCATACGAAAATCCAATTGAGTTTCCACGCTTTGCTCGGCCCAGATGCCTGGAGCTAATCGAGTGCGTTCCAAATCCACCTTCAACTTTCTTGCTTTCCCTAAAATCCCTTTCCAGATTTCTACTTCGTCCATGAGTCGAATTTGTAACTTAGCGATTTCAAATTCCTCACAATCCACAAAAACTCTGCCTTTCAACTTGGACAGAAACTTATCCCGCATGGAACTACCCGAATAACCAGACTTAGGTTCAAAATCCAACTGAAACACAGGTCTTCCCTGCCACTCACGCTTTCCAATCAGATCAATATCAAACCGTTCCAGCATTTTCTGCGCATCCCACTTTTCATCCTCTTTTTCAGAATCACCCTCTTCTTCTGATACAAATCGAGACATTCGTTTGCGGGTATCTTTTTTGTCAGACTCGGTAGCCGTTTTCCCATTAACCTGGATCAGGTCCGCCTGGTATTCGCCTTCTTCGGTTCCAATGAGAAATTTTTCAATCCGAACCTCGACTTTTGCTCCATCAGAATCATAGCTTTCGGTCTTGATTGTTTGAAAAAATTTTAATCCGTCCGGTCGCGGTTCACTCATGGTTTTCAGCGTTTTCTCCAAAATATCCGCGACTTCCGGTTCCTCACCCCAGGCAGAGTCAACGATAATCAGAGATGTGCACGCCAGAACCACAGAGATGTGTGCTCTAAAAAGTATCATTATTCCACTTAACAGATGCGACAGGTGATTTTTCATAGCTTTCAGGATTAAAATCTGGCTTTCCATTGGAATCTTCCATGAGGTAATTTATTCAGAAACAATTCCCGGGCTCAGCGCTCAATTTATTAATAACCGGATCTCAAATAATATGTCCTCAGATCACTCCAAAGTCAGTAACGAATCCCAGCCAATGACATTTCTTGATGACTGGGAGGATACGCTCAAAGACAAAT
>JAUIHU010000232.1 GCA_030432175.1 Verrucomicrobiia bacterium
GGCGGCTGGATGGTAAATATTCTGGCTACCAGTCGCGATACCTCCAGGGACCAACTGAGTCAACGTTGCAGTCAGCTCACTGCCTTCCACATCCGGCGCGTTCCCCGGTTCTCCGGTTCCAACGGTCAAATTCAACCATTCCCCGTATTCAGCCAGATCCTCTCCTGCCCATTCGGGCGCTATGAACCCTGCTTCTCCTCCTGAATTGCCCTCTGTTCCGAGGATGTCCAACCGGGCAGCCGCAAAGCTGGTATGCGCTCCAGTAGATTCGAAGCTGATCGTGTACGATCCAGCTTCGGCATCAAGTTCACTCCAAGCCCAGCTCATGATCACTGTGTCTCCAAAGCCTCCGGCCTCGCGGAAGAGTTCCACCGGCTCGGAAGTGTATTCCACACTCTCTCCATCGACATCCAATGTCAGTTTCATGCTGTCGTAATCCAGTTCAGTTCCCACGACCCATGTCTGAAACTGTATGGTGTCTGCTCCAGACGCTAAATCGCCTGTCACCGTAAAGGCTGCGGCAGCTGCCGGGTGATAAATGTTCTGGCTTCCAGTCACTGTGGCTCCGGGAACCAATTGGGTCAGAGTTGCGTCCAGCTCACTGCCTTCCACATCCGGCGCGTTCCCCGGTTCTCCGGTTCCAACGGTCAAATTCAACCATTCTCCGTATTCAGCCAGTTCCTCTCCTGCCCATTCGGGCGCTTCGAAAGCGCCGCCTTGCTCTGCGCTTGCATTGGCCACCATCATTCCTGCGCCTAGTGATACAAGAGCAAGATTTCTAAGTTTTTTATTGATTGGTTTCATTTTTTTTTCCCTTTTCTTCATTGATCCGAAAATTAAATAATTATGTATTTTCTTTACTAAAGTTTTATTTATTATATCCAGATAAAGCTCCGCACTCGCGGCTAATGTTCACTCATTCAATTCAAGGAACATTACCGAGTTGGAATCGATTTAATATTTAAGGTTTTGATATTTAGATCCCTCAGAGTCAGTCATGAATGGCTCTGAATGGATTAGTGGAGAATTAACCCCGATGGTTTACAGTACAGTTAATATAAACTGTTTTGCTATAAACGAGCTTGACGGAAAATCGTTATCCCTATGTTGCAAACATTACGGATTGAATATCGCTCTTAGAGCGCTTTCAGTTCTGACAACAAAACCACTGTCAGTCACCGCATATCCATAAACTTTGTCTTTTTCTCCAATCGGCAAAGAATTCAAGGCTATAATGTCCATGGTGTCTGAAGGAGCCAGGATTGTTGTTGTTCCGTCTGCCCCAAAGAAATATATACGTCCAGGCGCGCTCAATGGAGATGCCCATGTAGATGATTTTATTCTTTCTTCAAAAAGTGGATTACCCGTTTCCAATTGATAGGCATACACAATTCCTGCGGCGCTAACTATATATGCGCGTCCTTCATGGATCAGTGGTGAACCAAATGTCGAAGTTGCTTTCCTGGCTTCCCATTGGGGAACAAATTCAGGATTACCCTCAGCATTTTCTTCTAATTTAAATGCCATGTTGGATCCTCTTTTTCTGGCGCCAATCACGACCCAATCTCCCGAAATAGTTGGTGAAGGAACATTGTTGCCTTCCAGTTCTTGAGAGCTAGATCCCAAAACCGAACCATCCAAAGAGCTGTAAACCGTAAGTGTCCCCGATCCACTAGCCAACAGAGCTTGTTGCCCCTTCCAATGAATCAATGTTGGTGTTGACCAAGCTGTCTGTGTATTTCGAGGCGTTTTCCATTTCAATTTTCCACATTCTTTGTCGAAACAACCAATCCATGAAGCGCCCTCATGGTCCATCAGAACAACTAGTCCATGTTCAGTTAAAACCGGGGAAGAGCCCTGGCCATGGTTTCCTTCGGGTTGACCGAACTCCTGACTTAGAGACACACGCCATTTCAGGTTACCCGAATGATCCCATGCCAGGAAATCACCTTCTTCATAAAGAGAGTAAACACATTTAGAATCCACAACTGGCGTGGGAGAGGCAAAACTGATGTAGTCAGTAACCTCGCGAGTCGCAGTGGCTTCAACAGACTCGTTCCAAAGGATTTCCCCTGTGAAAACATCCAGAGCTGACATTATCAGCCGCTCTTTCTTCGGCCCCTCCACTGAAGAAACAAAGACTTTATTCTCATAAACCACCGGACTGGACTGACCACGCCCTTGCAAATTTGTTTCCCATCCAGTTATCTGATCCTCACTCCATTTCAGAGGTAGACCATCTATCTGAGTAGTACTATTGCCGCCTCCCCTGAATCCAGTCCAATTGACAGACGACTCTCCCGCTCCGTTGAAGGAACAAACTAAAAGGAAAAACGCTGTTGAAAGAAATATTTTGTTTTTCATCTTAATCAAACAAATTATCGCTGCTGCAGGGTCCAATCTGGTCGATCTGCCTGAATCGCCCAATGCCGCATATCTTGAATCTCATTCAAATTCAATGAAGTTGCGCGTCCGTCCAGCATTCCAACAACCGTCTTCAGGTTGAACCGAGGGTGAACGAATCCGAACGTCTCTGCCGGCATGGCAGAGTCATATTCCTGAGCCCAGGTACGACGAGTGAGTTGAGGCGCTTCTACACGATAAAACCCATCTGTTGCACGCCCTTGAAATACAGATCTTGCCGAAGCGAATACAAGAAGTTCGGATGGCCTCAGCGCATCGGATTGCTTGACAGCACAGAATTTTCCAAACTTTTCAAACGCGGTTGATGTTGGAGGCAAAACCAAATCGTCTCCTCCCACGTAGATCGAGTTCACCCCAAAAGAAGGAAACACACTCGCGGCGTAAACGTATTCGCTTGGATTGTTTCGGAATTCACTTAAACGGGCACGGTTACGATTAACGTACATTGTTTCAAAACTGGATCCAAGATACGGAGCAATTCGCCATGGATATCGGGCATTGATCGGATGGCTGATTGGATTTCCCATCGGATCTTTCGCTTCGTAACCATATCGATATCCTGGCATCAGCTTCCCCTGATGATCATCGGCATACATCTGGTAAGCCAGCATCAGCTGTTTGGCCGAGGAAATCGCATTGATCATGTTTGCCTTACTCTTGGCTTTCGAAAGAGCCGGCAGCAGCAGACCAGTAAGAGTTCCAATAATCGCAATGACGACCAACAATTCAATTAACGTAAAACCCTGAGTTAATTTCTTTGTTCGATTTCCGGGATGGGTCTGGATCAAAGTCATTGTCAACAAAGATAAGAAATTAATAATCGAAACTGATCACGGAATTGGAAACAGCTCTACATCGGCCATGTGGCCCGACTGACGATTCGCTCCAGCGATTGCCATCAAGCTATCCGACCCGAAAGGCGTCAGCCGGTGAAAGAATCTGCGTTGCTTTAACTTACCTACCTCTTCCCATGATTCTCCATCCTCAGCGAGTCGGTAAACGATCCCCATGTAAGCGCTGACGTAAATCCGATCATTTAATGAACAAGCAGAGGCCCCAAAACCATCCATGATACCTTTTGGAAGTTTTGGACCTGTGGACCACTTCTCGGTCTCTGGATCATATATCCACAACTCACTGGTAGTCCCATCCTCGGAAGACATTCCGCCAACAGAATAGATTTTCCCGTCTACAGCAGCCACTGCATTGGCGCGGATTTGAAACGGCTGAGGAACAGAAGACCACGTAATTTTTCCATCAACAATTTGCCCGACAAACATTTCGTCATACCACTTGGCGCCTTTTGAAATGCCATTCAAGAGCCAACCTCCAACTACATAGATGCGATCGCCAACTACAACAGAGTCGTGGCTGGAACGGGGAGCAGGCATAGGTGTAGAGGGTTTCCACTGATTGGCAGCAGGATCAAAAAATCCGACTTCGTCCAAGCTCACCAAATTCTCTTTCTCTCCAGCTTCATTGGCTGCTTGGAGTCCTCCAATACGAATGAGCTTTCCTTGATAAGGCAGTAATGAAGCTCCCTGACTTCGAGAAGCATCCGCCAACTCATTCCATTCGCCTGAACCACTGTAACTCCAAAGGCTGGGTAGCGTTGTGTCGATTGAGTAAGAATGAGCTTCTCCCGAATGACCGCCATAGACATAAACTTTTCCGTCTAAATGGGCTGCGCCAAAACTGGTAATTGCCACCGGCATATCAGGAATTTCTTGAGTTTCTCCAGGTATTCCTGGCTTGGCAAATGCGACCCCGGAGAGCAGGGATGAAAGCAATAATGCTCCAGCTGAACGGAACATCAGTTTGGAACAAGGAAATTTCGAATCGGTTGAATTTAATTTCATTTTGGAATCTAATTTGGTTTCAGTTTTCAAGTCACGCCTTTAATGAGACAAGGTCTCAATTTCAATAATCATGAATTTGAGACCTATTCTCATTTACTGCAAGTAAATTTTAATTTTTTTTTATCGTAGCGATTGAAAGGTCAGAAATTGACTTATGAAGGAATCCATGCGCTTCCTGCGCAACAGAAGATTTTCACCAGAAGGTTGATACTGAAAATCTAAATCAAGTTCATCGGGTCCACATCGAAGACGCATTGAATTTTTTTGCTGAATTTTAAATATTGCCGCAGCTCCTGAAGAACTGGCCCCACAGCGCTCATACGATCGGTCTTCAACATCAACTGATATCGATACTTGGATTCCGCTCTTGCCAGCGGCGCCGGACTTGGACCTCTCAATTCCCAGGACACCTTTTTGCCTTTCCAGCCAATCCCCTGAAGACGCTTGTCGAGTTTTATTCGAACTTCTTCCGCAGCTTGTTCAACCGCTTGCTCATCCTCTCCCCGGACGGTGATCAACGCAATCCGATGAAATGGCGGGTATTGCAGTTGCTTCCTGAACTCAATCTCCGCATCGTAAAACCCTTCAAAGTCATGACGCTTGGCATGCTGAATGGCGTCATGAAACGGAGTAAAGGACTGCACCACCACTTCCCCTTCCACATCACCCCGACCTGCTCTCCCAGCAACCTGTGTCAGCAATTGAAATGTTCTTTCCGCCGCGCGAAAGTCCGGGGCATGCAATGTCAAATCAGCGTGAATGATTCCCACCAATGTCACGTTGGGAAAATGTAATCCCTTGGCGATCATCTGTGTGCCCAATAAAATATCAATCTGTCCCCGCCGGAATGCGCCCAATATGACTTCGTAATCAGTTTTCCGCTTCAATGTATCGGAATCCATCCGCCGCATTCTGGCCTTGGGAAAAAGCTTACCCAATACTTCTTCCACCTTCTCCGTGCCGATCCCCGAATACCGAATTCCAGGACTGCCACACTCTTTTTCCGGGCATTTTTTGTGCGCTGCCTGATCATGTCCGCAAAGGTGACATCTCAAACGGTTTTCCTTGAAATGAAAAGTCAGCGCCAGACTGCAGTTCGGACACTCCGCCACGTATCCACATTCCGGACACAGCATGGATGTGGCATAGCCTCTGCGATTCAAAAACAAAATCGTCTGCTCCCCTTTTTCCAATCGAGAAATGATGGCTTCCTTCAGAGGGACAGAAAAAATCGTCCGCCCACCTTTTCTTTTCTCCCGGCGACTTTCCATCCGCATATCTACGACTCTCACCACAGGCATTCGACGATCATCAATGCGTTGATCCAACCTTAATAGTTCGTACTTCCCATTCAAGGCGTTGGTGTAACTCTCCATGGAGGGTGTAGCGGATCCAAACACGGCAACCGCCCCTTCCATTCGTGCGCGATAAGCGGCGACATCACGCGCATGGTAGCGTGGAGCTTCTTCCTGTTTGTAGGATCCCTCATGCTCCTCATCGACAATAATCAGACCCAAAGGATGAACGGGTGAAAAAATCGCAGACCGAGCCCCGATCACAATCCGCGCTTTCCCTTGTCGAATCTTGTGCCATTCATCGTGTCGCTCACCTGAAGACAAATGACTGTGCAACACGGCAACTTCCGTTTTCAGCTCACCCGACATAAACCGAGCCTTGAACCGCTCCACGGTTTGAGGGGTCAACGCGATTTCCGGCACAAGTACGATTGCGCCTCGACCCTGACGTAAACACTCAGCCAAAGCCTGGAGATAAACTTCGGTTTTACCACTTCCCGTGACTCCGTATAATAGATAATTCCTGGATTCACCCCTCTGAATCGACGTGCGAATCGTACCGAACGCATGGCGCTGATCTGAACTAAGCTCAAGGTCCTTTGTTGCGACCAGGGTCTCTTCAAGGATTTGAGTTGGGTTCCTCAGCGATTTATCGGACCAGATCCGCGCCAACTGCTTTTTTTCCAAACCACGAGCCACTGCGGCAGTGATACTCAGAGCGGCGAGGCAGGATTGGAGAGTTTCTGGTTCTCCCGGTTTCAAATAATCCCAAAGCGTCTTTTGCTTCGGAGGTAATTTTTCTACATTATCCGGTTCATCTGTTTCGATCCGCTCAATAAACAATGCTTCCTTCCAACCGGATTTTTCTTTTCTGACGGTCGTTGGAAAAACACTTTTCAATGCTGTTTCCAAAGGACAGGCGTAATACCGGGCAATCCATTTAGCCAACTTCAACGTCGACTCCGTAAGCAAAGAATAACCTCCAATAACATCAATAATTGGCTTCAATTCCGGATGCTCTGATTGATCAGAAATCTCAACCACCCACCCCAACAACTCCCGCTTCCCAAAAGGAGCTTTAACGCGAACCCCTACCTCCACACGCGACTCCAACTCATCAGGGATCAGGTAATCAAACTCCCTCCCAATCGCTAAATCCACCCTGACCCTGGCAATCTTCATCCTCTATCCTGCGATATTAATAAATTATCCAAATTTCCGATTTGGAACCAACGATCAACAACCAATGATGAATGATGGATGACCGATACCCATGACCCACATCCAATACCAGGGCTAGCGCCCTTCGCTACGCACGGGCCGCCCAGAGGGCTAGGAGGTCAGTGTGAAAATGTTCATTTGCGGAACATTTCATCATTCATCATTCATCATTCATCATTCATCATTCATCATTCATCATTCATCATTCATCATTCATCATTCATCATT
>JAUIHU010000233.1 GCA_030432175.1 Verrucomicrobiia bacterium
ATGTTCTGCCACTAAATGCAATGACTCTTCCACGCTCGTCGCAAATCGGAAACATCACCCGATTGCGAAATCGGTCGTACCATCGGGCGTCTTTTCCTTTCTCCGGTTCTTTGGAACTAACAAGTCCGGATTGAATCAGCCAGTCCAGAGGGAAGTCCCGGCGTTGACTCCAGTTGATTAATTGATCCCATCCCTCCCGCGCATAACCGATGCGAAAAGTCTGGATTGCTTCCATCGAGAGTCCGCGTTTTTTGAGGTAATTCAAAGCAGGTTGGCCTGCGTCAGATTCGAGTAGATCCTGATGCCAGATTCGAGTGACTTGTTCATGTAAATGCAGCAACCGGTCTTTTAAATCTCGACTGGCGGCTGCCTGTGGATCTTCATCCAGTTCAAACTCAATCCCAGCTCTTTCAGCCAGTCGTTTCATTGCCTCGAAGAAAGTAACCCCTTCGTAATGCTGGACAAACGTGAACACATCCCCGCCTTTGTGACATCCGAAGCAATGGAAGATCTGTTTCTGTGGATTGACGTTGAAGCTGGGAGTTTTTTCCCGATGGAAAGGGCAGAGCGCCAGAAAATTTATCCCAGCTCTTTTGAGAGGGATATAAGAACCAATAACATCAACAATATCACTGGCGTCCCGGATTTTTTCCCGGAGATTGTCGGAAAGTTGCGCTGCCATGTTGAGAACAAAATTCCCATCAGTAGGAATGAAGCAAGATTATTTAATCTTTTCGATCTGTTCTTCCCGTCGTTTCCGGAGGGTGTCGTCAGGAAGTCCGCTGTTTCTGGATGGCTCAATCAGCAGGTCTTCGAGGTAAACGTAGATGTATTTTCTTCCGAAAAAGGATCGCTCTTCAATGTCATTCTGCATTTGACCCAGTGTTGGAAAACTAATGGATCCAAAAGAATCCTCCTGTGTTTTTGCAAGTTCCTCTCTTTCTGCGGCGGTGATCATTTTGGCCTGGAGCAGACTCACCAGAAAAAACAGTATGCAGATAAAGCGAACCGCACCGGCCAAGGCGCCCAGAAAAAATTCACCTCGTCCGAAAAAATCACCTTCAACGAGTTTTTCTCCTACTGCCTTTCTAACTCCCTCAAAAATCAATTTCACAACGATAGCGCATAACAAATACCCAAGAACGGAGCATGTTAATCGTCCAAAATCAGTGAAATTCAACAAGAGATCCCGCGCATGTCCGTAGCCAAGACCGGCTCCCAACACAATGCTGATCCATTGAACCGTGTCCACCAACTCACCCGACATCCCTCGCTTTTTACCCACGAAAAATCCGACCACGGCCGTGATGATTAAAAAAATGTCAAACCAGATAAATCCTATACCCATAATACAACGACGATCTTATAGTCCTTTCTAACTGATAGATCCAGTCAGAAATAATGGAATAGGTAGAACCAAGCCGTGATTTTTGAAACACGAAAATAGATTCATGGTTGATTTTTCAGTAAAAAGGAATATCTTCGACAAACTGTATATTTAATTGAATTGATAAAAACCTTCGATACTCAGAAAGCATGCTGAGTTGACAACGATTATGAACTCCACCCCGGCAAGAGCTTTGGACGGCGTTTCCAGTACGCCATCGGAAGTGTGGACTTTTTTAACCAATCACGCGCACGTATTGATTTGCATCGCCAAGGATCCTGAAATTCGATTGCGTGATGTGGCCAACCTGGTTGGTATTACGGAACGAGCTGTTCAGAAAATTGTTCTTGAATTACAGACTGCCGGCATTCTGATTAAACAAAGAGTTGGGAGGCGGAACCGTTACGAAATTCAATGGGATCGCCCGTTGCGTCATCCTATTGAATCCCATCGATCGGTGGGAGATTTAATTGATCTTGTTATCGAGGGACAACAGGTTTCAGGTTGATCGCTGGCACGCATGTGCTGAAAAGTTATGATTCCAGAGGCTTTCTCTGAATCAACGCTCGGAATATCGCTCCCAACTGTTCCGGGTGTGTCAGTGTTTGAAACTGCCTGTTCAGCTTGGGGGTCCATTCAAAGTTAGCCCACGGCGTATTGGATTGATCCGTCTGTTTTTCTTTCCAGATCCAAAGCTTTTTAAAAATCTCCGTCAAATTCTTTGCCTGCGTTTCATACGACATCGTTTCTGTGATGAGTCCCAGATCCTCTCCCGTTTCTCGAATCGCAGTAAAATGAACTGCAGCGGTGAGATCTTGTTCCCCAGGATTCATCAGTACTGATTCCACGTATTGATGATTTCTGTAGCCTCTCAAAGTTCCATTAGCCCTTGCCGGTTCCCAGAATCGGTCTGTTTCATGCCCGTAGTCCAGTGTCCATAACCGGCCTCCTGGAGCGAGCGATCCTGCGGCGGATCGCCACCATTGCTCAGCTTCATCGCTCCATTCAGCAATAAATCCATCCGGTATAGCATTCGGGTTTTTATTCTCCAGCCATTGAGCGTGAGTTGGCGCAGGGAGGGTTTTGAAAGCGCTTCCCGGGGTGATTCCCCAGTCCAACGATGAGGTCGTTTCATTCCAGATAACGCACTGTTCTTCCCACAGTTGAATTGTGGAATTCCATTTAAAACGACGAATCGGGAACGCATCCAGAAGTTCATTGCAGAAAATCAGATCAAGCCCTGGTATCTGATGATGTTCAAAGACTTTATGAGCATCTTCCCAAGAGCGAACCCAGTTGACGGTGTTCAGGGAATTTCCACCAAGTCGCGATATAAGGGTTTCTCGCTGTAACTCCTCGCGGGCAGGAGAAGTTTCAAGGATCCAGTACTGCAACCATGGCCATTCTCCGGATGGTTCAGTATGTTTTTGGGCCGCTTCGAGAACATCTGCTGCCAGAGATCCATCATGAGCGCCACATTCAAGCAGGCGAAACGCAGAGCTGGTGTTTTCCGGGTTTTGCCCTCGGCTCCAGTCCCATGCCTGGAATGCGATCAAGTTTCCCAGTAGTGATCCAACGCTGACACTGGTAAAGAAATCGCCTGTTTTGCCCACCTTTTCTGAGAAGTTCCTGCAATAATAGCCGTGATCTGGATCATACAAAGCAGACTGCATGAACTCATCGAACCGTATTGGGCCGAACTGACGGATTCGTTCTCTCAATTTGATTTCCAAAGCGGATAAGTTAGATGGATTCTGGTCCGTCATTTTTAAAGGGGATTTGGGCGTATCAGATGTTCAATCGGGAAAACAATCTGGGATTCAACCGGGCATGCAGCAAGCTTGAAGTTTTTACCTGAAAAGGATAACAATTTCATAAACCGCTTTACCTTCCTGAAGCCGGGCTGGTTTTCAATGATGGGAACCCAGCAAGCGACGGTGGGAAATTCAACCGATACCTGACATGGCAAAGATCGACGCATTCTTTAATTTGATGTTCGAGCAGAAAGCATCCGACCTCCACCTTGCCTCTGGCAATCCACCGATGCTTCGAATCAGTGGGGAACTGCATCGTGTGGATTACCCGCCGATGGAGAGTGACGATCTTCGCTCGATGCTCTACGAGATTACTCCCGAGTACAAAATCAAGGTCTTTGAAGAAACCGGGGATGTTGATTTCGGCTATGAGATACCCAATGTGTCGCGATTTCGGGCGAACTTTTTCAATCAGAAAAATGGGGTGTCAGCGGTTTTTCGCCAGATCCCGTCCCAGGTTTTGTCATTTGAGGATTTTGAAAAATTCGACGCGCCATTGCCACCGGTTCTGAAGAAATTGAGCATGCTTAAGAAAGGGATGGTGTTGGTGACCGGGCCGACCGGGTCCGGTAAGTCCACCACTCTGGCGGCGATGATTGATTATGCCAACAAGAACCGCAAGGACCACATTCTGACGGTGGAGGATCCGATTGAGTTTGTGCACGAAAGCAAGAACAGTCTGGTGAATCACCGGGAGGTTGGGATTCATACCAAGTCATTTGCGAGCGCATTGAAGGGCGCTTTACGGGAAGATCCGGACATTATTCTGGTGGGTGAGATGCGGGATCTGGAAACGATTGAGCTGGCTATAACGGCGGCAGCTACGGGGCACCTTGTTTTTGGGACCTTGCACACGCAGAGCGCCGCGAAAACAGTGGATCGGATCATTGACGTTTTTCCGGCGGATCAGCAGAACAAGGTTAGAACCACACTGGCGGAGGCGTTAAAAGGGGTGGTGGCGCAGAACCTGTTCAAGCGGATTGACAAAAAAGGACGTGTTGCGGCGTTGGAGATTCTGGTGTTTACGACAGCGATAGCGAACCTGGTGCGAGAAGGGAAAACCCACCAGATTCCCGGGATGATTCAGGTTGGGAAGAAACTGGGGAACCAGCCGTTGGATGATGCGATTATGGATCACTTGAAAATGCGTCGAATTTCGCCGGAAGAAGCTTATGAGAAATGTCTGGATCGTAAGAAATTTCGACCATTCCTTGCGAATCCGCCATTGGATGATGACGCTTGATTTTGAGCTGGATACAGACTTGAAGAGGTTGCTGCTGAGATCGATCCATGGTCCAAAACAGATTAATCGACCGGTGTTACTATGCGAATAAATGAATTAGATTATATCCTGGCCACGATGCTGGATTCCAATCCGGATGTTTCGGATTTAAACATTACTGTTGGGAAGCCTTTGCAAGTGGAAACTTCCGGGGAACTGGTACCGGTGATGAGTGTTCCGCCGATTGACCAGCTGACGCCATTTCAAACTGAAGCGATTGCTTTGAATTTAATTGGGGGTAATCACAGGTTGCTGATGAGTTTGCTGAAGACGGGATCCTGCGATGCGTCTTACAGTTTGGCGGGACTGGCCAGGTTTCGGGTGAATATTTTTTCTCAGAGAGGCAATTATTCGGTTGTGCTTCGGAAGCTGAATACTCAGATACCGACACTGGCGCAGTTGAACATGCCATCCATCTTCAAGAAGATTGCGGAAGAAAAGACAGGTTTAGTGTTGGTGACCGGGGCGACCGGATCGGGTAAATCTACCACGCTTGCAGCGTTGCTAAACGAGGTGAACGAGACCCGGTCGGTGCACATCATTACTCTGGAGGATCCGGTGGAATTTGTGCATCCACAAAAGAAAGGCACTTTCAATCAGCGTGAAATGGGCAATGATTTTGATCATTTTGCCAGTGGACTGCGTGCGGCTTTGAGACAAGCGCCAAAGATCATTCTCGTTGGTGAGATGAGGGATCGGGAGACGGTAGAGATCGGCTTGAGCGCAGCTGAGACGGGGCACTTGGTGGTTAGTACCCTGCACACTATCGATGCAGGCCAGACGATCAACCGTATTCTGGGTATGTTTGAGCAGGAAGAACAGGATCAGATCCGTTTGAGATTGTCGGACACCCTGCGATGGGTTGTGAGTCAGCGGCTCGCTCCGAAGGTTGGAGGTGGACGGCATGCGTTGCTGGAGATTATGGGATCCAACATCCGCGTTCAGGACAGCATCATCATGGGTGAAAGTGAAGGGAAGTCCTTTTATGAAATCATTGAATCCAGTCAGCCATTTGGTTGGCGCACATTTGACCAGGCTGTTTTGCAAGCGTTTGAAGATGGTATCATTACAGAAGAGACAGCATTGGCGTATTGTTCGAAGCGTGGACCGGTTACTCGTGGAATTGACAATGTGAAGAAGAAACGTGGGGAAGCAACGACGACATTGGCTGGGTTGAAGATGCAGAATTCAGGCAGAGACCAATCGCCGTCCAGTCCATCCATGCCAGGAGGTGGAGGATTTGGCGGAGGCGGTGGTGGGTCAAGTTCGACCCCGCCACCATCCAAACCTGGAGGTTCAGGATTGAGGTTGAAGTGATTTTAATAAGCATGCCTTTTTCGTTTGATAGTTATCTATGAACAAGTTTGATTTTATCAGTCCGGACGATAATCCGGCGATGATTGCGGTTTCGAATCCGGAATGGGCGCAGTCGGTGTTGGAGGCGCTGCAGGCATTGGATTACAAATGTCACCAGGTGTCTGATCATGATGAATTCATCACTCAATACAACCAGGCGCAGTATCAGGTTGTCGTGATTGAAGAAGGATTTGATGGCGGTTCACTGGAAGACAATCATTCATTGCACAGGGTTCAGGAAATGGCGATGGCGCAGCGGCGTCATACAGTTTTCTTTTTGTTGAGCGCGCAATTACAAACACTGAATGCCATGCAGGCTTTTCAGCTGAGCATTCACGTCATCATTAACCCGGCAGAGTTTCACAGTTTACCGCAAATTATTCAGAAGTGCGTTTCGGACAATAATCTGTTCCTGCACAATTTCCGTGATGTACAGATGCGAATCGCTCAGGGTCGGGAAAGTATTTGAGGAGCATGGCAGCCGCTAAAGGGAAAATACCCAAGTCTGCGGGAAGGAAACGCGCTGACCAGGCGATGGTGGATCAAGGACTGGTCTCAAGTCGTGAGAAAGCCAAGCGCTCGATCATGGCTGGGCTGGTTCGGATCGGGGATCGTGTGTTGCAGAAACCGAGTGATCTGGTTGGCAAAGATGAGGCGCTGGAGTTGAAAGAGCCGGAACGCTTTGTGAGTCGGGGCGGATATAAACTGGAGAAAGCTCTGGACCATTTTGAGTTGGATGTTACCGGGATGCGAGCTGTGGATCTGGGAGCTTCAACAGGTGGGTTTACCGATTGTTTATTGCAGCGCGGCGCCAGTCAGGTATTTGCGGTGGATGTTGGAACGGGGCAGCTTTCCTGGAAAATGCGAGAAGATGATCGTGTGGTTTCACTGGAAAAAACAAACGCTCGATTTCTTGAACTGAACCAACTATCAGTACTGGATCCAACATTCCAGGGAGCGGATCTGGTGGTTATGGATTGTTCATTCATTTCATTGAAGAAAATACTCCCGGCGGCAGAGAGAGTCTTAAGGAAAGATGCAGACGCAGTTTTTGCAGGCGCTGTGGCATTGGTGAAACCTCAGTTTGAAGCTGGAAAAGCAGAAGTGGACCGCGGAGAAGGCGTCATTCGAGATCCGGAGATTCATCAGCGGATTCTGGAAGAACTCAGAGATTTCTGTGAAACT
>JAUIHU010000234.1 GCA_030432175.1 Verrucomicrobiia bacterium
CCAGGAGTGAATCGCCGCGGGGAACGTCCGATCATTTCCAAAAGTCATGAAGAAAAATGGGTGCCACGCGGTTTTGTTGTCGTGCACTCTTCTTCTCCGGGCACAGGTCTTTCCCAGGGTTGCCCGACGGTCGGTGGCGCAAACGAATCACTGGCGCCCAAAGCAGTGGTGCAATGGCTGACCGGCAAAGCGAAGGGTTTCGCGACACCGGACGGAAATGAACCTGTGGAGGCCTACTGGTCGACTGGTAAGGTGGGCATGACTGGAACTTCCTACAATGGCACTTTGCCTTTGGCTGCCGCGACAACCGGGGTTGATGGACTGGAGGCGATTATCCCGATCGCGCCGAATACTTCCTATTACCACTATTACCGATCCAACGGACTGGTTCGACATCCTGGAGGCTATATCGGGGAGGACATCGATATTCTTTATGATTTCATTCACAGCGGAGCTGAGGAAATGCGGGACCACTGCAACTGCGAGGTGCGCGACAAGGAAATGGCTCAAGGAATGGATCGCATCACTGGCGATTATAATGATTTCTGGGCCGGTCGGGATTATCTGAATCATGTGGGGGGAGTCAAAGCGGCGACGCTGATGGCTCATGCGTTCAATGACTGGAACGTGATGCCGGAGCACAGTGTTCGTATTTATGAAGCTTTGAAGGCCAATGGCGTTCCTGTTCAGGCTTTTTATCACCAGGGAGGACATGGCGGAGAACCTCCGTTGAAAATGATGAATCGCTGGTTCACTCGCTACCTGCACGGGATTCAGAACGACGTGGAGAATGATCCGAAGGCGTGGATCGTGCGCGAGCGGGATGAGCGAGATCAGCCGACGTCCTATTATGATTATCCCAATCCTGCTGCGAAGCCAGTGACATTGTATCCGCAACCTGGATCTCCCCAGCATGGGAGTTTGTCTTTGCAAGCGGACTCTGGTCAGGGAGTGGAGACGTTGGTGGATAATTTTTCGTTCAGTGGAGAATCGCTGGCTCGGGCAGAATGGACTGAGCATCGTTTGATTTACACCACTCCGGAGTTGAAGGAAGAAATCCACATTTCCGGGACACCCAAGTTCCGAATTAAGTTGTCCAGCTCAAAGCCTGCAGTGAACTTGTCGGTTTGGGTGGTTTCGTTGCCGTGGGACTCAGGGCGTGGATCCAGAATCACTGATAACATCATCACACGGGGCTGGGCAGACCCTCAGAATCATAAATCAATTTGGGAAAGCGAGCCGCTTGTGCCTGGGCAGTTTTATGAGTTGAGTTTTGATCTGCAACCGGATGATCAGTTACTGCGTAAAGGGCAGAAAATCGGATTGATGATCTTTTCCAGTGACCGTGATCACACTCTGTGGCCGGATCCAGGTACGGAATTAACCGTGGATTTGGACGCCACTTCATTGACCTTGCCGGTTGTCGGTGGCGCAGAAGCGTTGAAGAAGGCATTCGGGGAATAAAAGAACCGCAGAGGTTGTTTTTTTAACCACAGATTTCACAGATGACCGCAGAGTGGGAGAAATTGAGAAAGAAGTTCTGCGGGAATCTGTATAATCTGTGGTTGGGGATGGGTCATGTCTGAATCAATGTCAACTCCGGGCGGCAGCAATAACGGACCGGTATCATAAAGCAGCCGACACCGACATTTACATAAAGTGGTCCAGCAGGGGCATCTTCGAAGAGGCCACGGACATAACTTCCTACCCCGAATGGAACAACAGGAGCGCCTACAAAAGGAATGCGCACTTGTCCTCCATGGGAATGCCCAGAAAGAATCAGGCTGTATGATTGATTTAAAGAGAGATCTCCGATTTTAGGGTAGTGACATAGAAGAAGATTGGGGCTCCCGGATTGAGGTTCCGGCGCAAGCATACGTGAACTCCCATGAAGGCGCCAACCGCCCAAATCAAGCGTCTTATCCATCAGGAATGCTCCTCCTGTTTTAGCAAAAGCGGATTTGAACCATTGGATCGTTTGGGGTGTGACTGGATCATGATTGCCAGCAACACCAAAGGTCGGTTTTTTGAACTGGCTGATCCAATCCAGAGCTTTCCTTAAATGATCGATATTCTTCTGATCCACAAGATCACCAGTGAAGCAAATGAAATCAGGTTTCATTTGGTGGATTGCAGCTCCAACTTTGTCGAGCTGTCGTTGATCTCCCTTAAAATGTAAATCAGAGAATTGAACCAAACGAGCGCCTATGCGCAGGCGGTTGAAATCAAGATGAGTCCGACGGATCCATCGAGGTTCGATGACCAACGCATCCACACACGAGCTGGCGGTTATCACAGAAGCCATTAAAAACAAAAATTTACGACGTGATATCAACTTGGGCCATTTGGTTCTCACAATGGCAACGTAACCCGGTTTGGTAACGCGGGATAGATCAAACTATTGGATTAAAAACAGATTCGGGATGTTGTTTGATTTCTGACAGGTGTGGTAGATTTGCCTATGCAAAACAAAAGAAGACGCATTTGCTGGTGGTTGATCGGGGGAATATTCATTTTGTTATTTTCAGGCTGCGAAAAAGGCTCGGCCCAAGTCTCAACGATTAACCCTCCAATAGGCCAATCCTGTGTCATCCAGTTCAGACGTGATGCTCTTGGAGCGGCAGCAAATCTCCCTGTTTCTCCTAAGACCAGCAGCATTAATGGAGCTGAGACCTCCATGTCTGGAACATTAAAAGCCGTCACTGCGGAGTGGCTGGTTCTCTCGCAGGGGCTGGATTTGTATTGGATTCCTAGAAATGTGGTGTTGAGCGTAAAATACCGTGCAGATGCAAAAATTAAGGAATTGCTGGGTGATGATTGGCCAGAACCAATTGAGCCTTGAATGGCGGAATTTTCGTTTTCTTTCCCGGTATGGAAGAACTTTGGATGTCAAAATCAAATAGAGGGTGAATTTTTAAGTCTCGGGAAAAACATTCCGGAGCTGGTTTTGTAATTCAAATATCCTGTTCCGCATCGCTCCAGAGTCTCCTGTTCTTCTCGCTTTGCCAGACGGTAATAAACCCAAATCAGAACAGGGTACATAATTACCGTTGGAAGGGTGGGCCAGTTAATCAAACTGCCTGTGAGGAATAGAAAAAAACCGGTGTACTGTGGGTGTCGGATTTTTCGATAAAGTCCAGTTGTGACCATCCCACCCTTCGATCTGTGGATTTGTCGCCACCCAATCAAAGCCAGTGTTGCTCCCAGAACGATTAATGCTTGCCCTAAAACATCCATTATCACCGCCCCTGTTTCACCCCAACCCAACAAATAGCTCCATGCATGTCCGCGGAAGTGCTCCTCATGCCATACCACTTTGCCCGTCCACCAGCTTAAGATGTACATCGTCAGTGGCAACCCGTACATTTCCGCGTACAATGCCATCACAAATGCCTGAGCGACTCCAGCAGATCGCCATTCGATTTTGGTTCTTGGTCGCAATACTCCGTAAATAAACACGGAAAGCATCAGAATGTAGAAAATTGTCAGTGGCCAGTTTCCGTATTTTATTTCAAACCATTGCTCCATCTTAAAATCAATCGCGAATTGAATGCATAAATTTCCTCAATTGTAATCTGAAGTTAACGTTGCGCTAATTATTTTGTTTTCTTGAATCAGTTTGATAAGGATTTTCAGGTTAAAAATTTCGCACCACGATCCCGGAAGGCAGATTTTTGGATGTCTTGATTTGAACTTTGAGTGGTAAAAATTCGTCTATAACAAAATGAACTCTAAACTTAGGATTTTTCGTTGGACATTTCTGCTGTATTTAGCGCTGGGATTTGCTTCAGCTGAGACAATGGCGCAGTTGAAAACATTGGGCATTGGCCCCGTGACGACGACAAAGGCCCTGCTGGATCAGGCGGATTCGGAAGGACGACGGGCTGATTTAGAGCGGGTGACTCAAGCTTTGGACAGCCAGCTGACTTCTACCCTGACTTCGACACGTAAATTCAATGTCACCGCAAGAACTGATCTGGAATCAATCACTGAAGAGCAGGCTTTGAGTGGTGGAGCGGTGACTGGATTGGATTATCTGGTGATTCCAACTGTGGATGGATTTGGAAATGTCGTGTCTACAGCGACTTTTGCCGCCATCGGAAGAACGGTCACCCGTCGCGAATTGAATTTATCCATGGTTCTGAAATTGTATGACACGCAGGATGGGACTTTGATCGAGGCTCCAACGGTTCAGGTTCAGCTGAAAACCGTGGACAAAAATCCAGGTTTCGCCCAAACCGAAGGGGATTCAACCGAAGATTTACTCAGAGAATTGGCTGGGGAAGCATCACTTCAGGCAACTGGGAAAATCCTGGATTCACTTTATCCAGCGCGGGCTCTGGCGGTTCGAGGATCACAAGTCACTGTAAATCGTGGAACTGGCACAGGTATCAAAGTCGGGCAAGTCTGGGATGTTTATTCCGTTGGGGAGCCATTGGTGGATCCTGATACAGGTGAAAATCTGGGAGCTGAAGAAATATTGGTTGGGCGAGTTAAGATTAATAAAGTCAATTCGAGGTTTTCAACAGGGCAGGCGCTGGAGGATAGGGGAATTGAACAGGGATCTGTATTGCGAATCACTAAAACTGATTAGATTACTGTTTTGAAAGATTTGCTCCTTGGGTTTAGATTCTATTCCTAACTTAACTTTAAATGCACTGTTGGAGATTATAATTATTATCTTGAGCACACGAAGTTACATTCATTTTTCTGTTAAACTGCTGTTAATCACTTTTCTGATTCTGATCAGCTGCGGCTGTCGTACTTATAATAGCGAAAGTGAAAAGGCTCAGGCGTTGTGGAGCAGAGGGCAGTTTGTGCAGGCGGCTGAAGAGTATTCTGCTTTGGCTGAGAAAAATCGAGGGAGTAAGGATCAGGTGATTTTTTATCTGGAGGCAGGAACTGCTAACAGGGCTGCCAATCAACTGGGGGAAAGCCAGTCTGCATTTCAGGTTGCTGCAGCCAAAGTGGATGAATATGAATCCAAGGCAAAAATTTCTGTCACTCGTGAATCCGGGGCCACGTTTTCAAATCAAGCAAACTTACCTTACCGTGGGAGAGCGTATGACAAGATTATGCTGCACACTTACCGGGCTCTAAATTATTGGCAGCAAGGTGAATTTGATAAAGTCCGTCCCGAGATTTTCAGCGCTTATCAACGACAGCAGGACGCAGTTGAAGAAAATCGTCGCGCTATTGAGAAGGCGCAGGAAGAAGCCAGGAAGAGTGGTGAAAAGGACAAAATTGATCGAGCCCGTAAAGACCCTCGCTTCCAATCTCAACTTCGAAAAATTGAAGCTAAGCTGGATAATATTGCGCCCTACGGAGATTACGTGAATCCGTTCACTGTATTTCTGGATGCTCTCTTTTTTCATTACAATTCAGAGTTAAGGACAGACCTCGAACGTTCCCAAAAGTCATTTGAGCGAATGCTCGCTCTGGTTCCGAACAATCCATATTTGAAAAAAGACAAGGATCTCGTTGATCAGCGAATGTCTCGGGTCAATCCAGGCCCGATGACTTATGTTATCTTTGAGACGGGCAGGGCGCCTCGTAGAGAGCAGATCCGAATCGATATTCCAATCATTATTAGTCGTGTGTCCTATCTGGGGGTCGCGTTTCCGGAATTGAGTTTTAACGAAAATTACCACCGCAAATTGAAAGTGAGCGCTGGCTCTGATGTTTTAGATACCGCGTTGCTGGCCAGTATGGACCGTATTGTCGGGACTGCATTCAAGAAGGAATTACCTGTCATAGTGACAAAAACACTGGTGGCTACCATTGTCAAAGCCGCTGCGGCTTATGCGATTAATGAGGCAGCTAATGAAAGCGGAGCCATTATCGGCCTGCTCTCACAAATTGGAACCGCTGTCGCTCAGGCGACGGTCAATATTGCTGACTTGCGAACCTGGACAACACTCCCGAAAGAATTTCAGTATTGTCATTTGCCGACTCCTCAAAGCGGATCGCTCACGTTAAGAACTTCCGATGGATCCCAATCCAGAACTGTGGCGCTGGCTCCGGGGCAATCCCATATTGTCTATGTGCATTCCGTGAATAAAAACGCTCCACTGACAGTCCATTTATTCAACTTGAATTGATCACTTCATGAAATATTTAATAAAAACTGCAATTATTCTGGCATTGACACTGGTGTTGACAGCTCCAACAGGTTGTCGGACAGCCAACACATATTCCCGGGAAGAAACCCGGACTCAAAGAAATGTTATCGATGACAAGCGCATCGTGAGTGACCCGTTGCTCAATCTAAGAGCGCAAGTTGTGGAAATCACGGAGACAGTCACTCCGAGTGGATTTTCGAAAGTTCAGGTGGAAGTTCTGAATAAACTGATCTGGAGGAAGAAGTTCGAATATAAATTTGAGTGGTTTGATGGCGATGGGAATTTGATTGATTCCACATCTGATGCATATCAGGTGAAAGAAATTCTTGGCAGGGAAAAAGTTTATCTGACTGCTACTGCTCCCACACGCGACGCCAAAGATTTCCAGCTCAAGCTGATCCGTACCCGGCGTTAAAAGTTTATTGGGGTTGCTTTTTTATGACTTTCTTAAAGAATTCCACGATAATTACTGAACATTTTTAGTCACAAATTTTATGAAAAAATCCAATACCTACTCCGTGATACTGGTCGCTACGCTCATTCCAGTTATATTAGCAGGATGTTCCAATCGTTCATATTATGTTGATCCCGATGGTAGCAAGACACTCGTAGACGCTGGCAATATTGATATTCAGGATTTTGCTTCGGCAGCAGATTCATTTCTGACTTCTATTAAAGAGAAAATGGATCAGGGTATGATCAAATCCTCAGTCGAAGGAGAGCCTGTCATTCTTGCGATCAGTAAGATTGTGAATAACACCAGTCAGCAGATCGACACTGATCAGTTGGTCAAAAAAATTCGAATTGATCTAAATAAAACCGGACAAGTTGTAACCACCAGCAGTTGCAAGATCCGGCGCCAACATCAAAACCAAC
>JAUIHU010000235.1 GCA_030432175.1 Verrucomicrobiia bacterium
TCTTTTTGACACCCAAACTTTCTACCTCTTTTGCTATTTGACGCTAAAAGAAATTATTTTCATTTTCTCGCCCACCCCGATAGCGAGTGTGATTTGAAAAGAGTGGAGCTTCACAGTTCAGCTCAAATTCAATACTGGCTCCACTCGCCGAGCTGGGGCTCAGCGATCCCAGGGCTCCACCCACTTTCAATCGTACCCGGACCACAAATCTGATAACTGCGACGCTTGACACAATTAGATTTGTGATCAGTAGGACCAACACACCTTCAGCCGAGCCTTCTCCCTCGATATACATCAACACCAACTTGGAGGTAAGTGGCGTTGGAGTATGAAAGGTTGAAAGTAGCTTGGGCATTTTAGCACAGTCCTCTTTGACTTCCGATTTATTCGAAGCAATTTACGGCTCCATAAATGGAACTGCATTGATTGAAACAGATTGGAAAGCTAATGAGTCGAAACAGTTGTGTGCCAAGTGAATCAGAATTAGACAGAGTTATTCAGATGGCGTGGGAAGATCGAACCCCTTTTGAGAGCATTGAAGCCCAGTTTGGAATCAGCGAGTCTCAGGTCATCAGAGTCATGAGAAACAATCTGAAGCCGTCGAGTTTCAAGCTTTGGAGGCGCCGGGTAACCGGAAGGAAAACAAAACATCTAAACAAGAGATCATTCAAAATTGGTCGATTCCGATGTCCACAACAAAAACCATGAAACAGAACTTGGGTTGTCCTAATCGTAAACCTAATCAAATATCAGAAACTGTTTTTTTGATGGAAATAGACCAAAAGGTGCAAATCTCAGATCCCGGATTTCTTGAACCCAGTAAGCGAAAAAAAAATTAAAATAAATTGAGCCTTTTCACCGCCCCGATTCCGCATTGGATAATAACGAGGCAATAGAACCTCGATTTAATCCAACTGATCTCAATATGATGCAAACGAAAATATTTCTAATGGGAGTTGTAGGGCTGTCCTTGACAGTGAACCCGATTCTGGCTGAGGAAACCATGCCCGCAACGGATGTATTGATCCGGATCGATACCGAAGAACCAATCACTATTAAGGGGGCGACCATTCAGGGCGATCTTGATTTCACTCAACTTCGCCGAAAAGTCCCAGGAGGATCTTACGGGCTTCGAGTCGGAATGGTGAAGGAGTTTTACACCAAACTCAAAGCGCCTCTGGTACTGGAGGATTGTGTCATTGACGGATCAATAATCACATTTCGAGAAGATCGACGCCGACTGCTACTCAAGGAATTCTTTGTCGCATTTGATGCTTCAATTATTTTACGCAGATGCAAAATCACGGGCCCTGTGACATTTGAAAAATTGACCTTCTACGATCAACTGGTCATCGAAGAATGTGAGTTTGAAGATAAAGTTCGCTTCGAAAAAGTGCGTTTTTCGAAGACTCCCGAAATAAACGCCAATATTTACCTTAAAAGTCTTGAGAACAATAAGACCAATTGGGATGAGGCATCCGGAAAACTCACTGATGGGAACAAAGAGTTAAAAAAGAAAGATGTATCGATCGCTATTGTTCTTCGAAATCCATCGGCACAAGATACTCCGATCCAATTTGGAGATAACAAATGGAACCTTTCACCACAAAGTACTTCCACCTTGAACGCCACTCCAGGAACCAAAATTTTTCTTTTAGAGCGTGGAAAGAAAAAGCGCGAACTAATGACAGTTTCCAAAGAGATGGCCGGACAGATTTTTGATGTGACTCGATTAAACACACCGTGATGGATTGGGTTAGCTTGTAATCGTTGATCGATAGCGGACCATGAACGAACAAATCACCCGTCTCCTGGAGGCCGTCGACGAAGGAAACACGTCGGCGGCCCAGCGTCTTTTACCTCTGGTTTATGAGGAACTCCGTCGTCTGGCCGCTTCGCGCATGGCCAAAGAGCGAGGAGTCCAAACACTTCAACCAACAGCCCTTGTCCATGAAGCTTATCTGCGTTTGGTGGAAGATACTCAGGCCGAATGGCAAAATCGGGGACATTATTTTGCCGCGGCTTCAGAGATGATGCGTCGGATACTGGTCGATCGCGCTCGGGAGAAAGCAGCAAAGAAGCGGGGAGGACATTTCACTCGAGTGGACCTTGAGGAAGTGCAACTGGCAATCGAGACCCGTCCGGATATTCTCTGCGCTGTGAATGAGGCGATTGATGAGCTGAGCCGGATCGCTCCAGAAAAGGCTGAGCTGGTTAAACTGCGATTTTTTGTTGGCATGACGAATCAGGAAGCGGCGAAGGCGCTCGATGTTTCCCTGGTGACCGCGAAACGTTATTGGAGTTATGCGCGAGCGTGGTTGTTCCAACGTTTGGAGTCAAAAGCGATTGAAGGAGAGCGCTAAATGAATGAATCCAACAACCATTCAGCGGATCTCAATCGAAGTCGGAAGATAGCGGCTTTATATGAAGTAGCGTTGGATTATTCCGCTGGCCATGAACGGGATCTCTGGCTGCAACAACAATGCGGTTCAGACATTAGTCTTTTGAAAGAGATCAATGCGTTGTTCGAAGCAGACAAGCGAGCCGGTGGATTCCTGGCAGAGACCGGTACGGTGGTCGTTTCGCCTTCTTGCTTCAACGACATCTCACCAAGTTCTCATTCTGAAGTCCTTCCAGGAACGGAGTTGGGTCCATACAGAATCCTGGAGTCTTTAGGAGAGGGCGGATTCGGTGAAGTCTTCAGCGCAGAGCAGGAAGAGCCGGTTCGTCGTCAGGTCGCCGTGAAGATTATCAAACCGGGGATGGATTCTCGTGAGGTTCTCTCACGATTTGAAGCGGAGCTACAGGCTTTGGCCATGATGGATCATCCGGGCATCGCTAAAGCGCTGGACGCCGGAACCACCCAATCGGGGCGTCCATTTTTCGTCATGGAATGGGTGCGGGGTGTAGAAATCACCAAGTTCTGCGACTGCAATCAGTTGTCGATTGAAGATCGTCTCACTCTCTTTGAACAGGTCTGCAGCGCAATTCAACACGCTCACCAAAAGGGAGTCATTCATCGCGACATCAAACCTTCAAACGTTCTGGTAACGACCTATGACGGCGCTCCTACTCCGAAAGTCATCGATTTCGGCATTGCCAAGGCGATGCAGCAGAAGTTAACGAAGCAGATTTTCCACACCCGTCATGAACAATTTATCGGCACGCCCGCTTATATGAGTCCGGAACAGGCCGAGCAAAGCGGAATTGACCTCGACACGCGCGTCGATGTGTATGCGCTGGGCGTTTTGCTTTATGAATTGCTGGCTGGAAAACCACCCTTTGATCCTTCAGCATGGGCCAAGGCCGGATACCAGGAAATCCGACACCTGATCCGCGAAGTCATTCCTAAAAAACCTTCCACGAGACTGGCTGAACTTCCTGATTCCGACCGTTCTGATGTGGCACAATTCCGCAGTTCCAATCCGGAGCGTTTGTGTCGTACTGTTAGAGGGGACCTGGACTGGATCGTGATGAAGGCTCTCGAGAAAGACCGTCAAAGAAGGTACGAGAGCCCCAGCGCCCTGGCGCGAGACATTGCGAGGTTTCGAGCGCATGAAACCATCGAAGCCCGACCACCAAGCGCGACTTACCAGTTCACTCGTTTTATTCGTCGTCATCGTCTCGTCTGCTCCACAGGACTTTTCTCATTTCTATCTCTGCTAGTCGGCATGATCTTCCTGATCTATGGACTCAGTGAAGCCGAACGGAAGAGAATCGAAGCCGAAGACAATCTCACAATTGCCAAACAGAATGAAGCAGAGGCCAAGGCTCAAACGATTCGAGCCGATCTCGAAGCGGCAACGGTCCGACGATTGCTCTATCCCAATATCCTGGACGCGGCCATGGAGGCGCTTCGAAACGGTCAGAAAACTCGAGCGGCAGAACTTCTGGCGACTTGCTCTGAAGCAGAGAGAGGTTGGGAGTGGAGAAGAGCCAGTCGGGCGTTGATCGAACCGAGTCATAGTTTTGATTCGCTGATTCCAGGCTCAGGAATTCACGATTTACGACTGAGTCAGAGAGCCAATCGCATGCTCTCAAGATCAGGCGATGGAACGCTGCAAGTCTGGGATCTTCAATCGAATCATCTTCTCTGGTCCAGCGACGAATCTTCATCTCCATGGCTCCAGGCAGATTTTGAACTTCAAGGAGATACAGTTGTAGCGATCGGGGTAAATGGTGAACTTTATCGCGTCAATCCAATTACAGGTTCCAGGAAGAACATCCTGGAAGGTGACACAACTTTTAAGCAAATCGCAATGGCCGGTCAGGGAGAATATATCCTGACAGGAGAAGATGATGGAAAAATCACTCTCTGGTCTGAGCGTCTCGAGGAATCTATCGCAGTGATGGAAGATCGGGTCTTCGATCTCAACTGCCTGGCTGTAGACTCGCAGGCAGGTCTCTCCGCCGCTGGAACGCGTTCGGGATCCACTGTGGTTTGGGATGCAACAGGAATAAGGCTCTGGGAATTGAACTCGAATGGATCGAGCTTGCGAGCGCTCCAATTTTCACCCGACGGCAGTTTATTGGCGACTGGAGATGAATTTGGTCACATTCGAATTTTCAGCGCCGAAGACGGACGCCAATTGGCAGACTGGTCAGGGCATCGACGCGCAGTCAGCGCGATAGGCTTTTCACCCGATGGCCAGACACTGGCTTCGGGAGGCGCCGAGGGGGGAGTTTCAATTCGCGATATTGTCAGCGGACGCGAGCTGACATTCTTTGTTGGGGATGAAGCAGGAGTTGGAGCCATATTATTCACCCTCGATGAGGACACGTTACTGGTGGGGGGAGGATCGGGGCGAACACTGACCTACCCTCTCAATCAGTTCACAGCGCCCCAGGTCTATCTGGGCCATGAAGATCTGGTCTTTGAAACAGCGCTGACTCCGGACTCTAAAACTTTAGTCTCGGCTTCGCGTGATGGTTCACTGCGATACTGGGATCGCTCCACTGGTGTCGAAATCAGGCGTTTGACAGGTCATGCAAATGCTTTTCTCTCAATCGATGTGAGCGCCGATGGACAGTGGGTTGCGACGCTCGATGACGACGCGACACTTCAGCTTCGACGAATCGACACTGGGAAGTTGATCTGGGAAAAGGAGATCGATTACAGAGTTCGTCATGTGTGTTTTCACCCCACCCAACCGTTATTGGCCACTGGCGCTGAAAGGATCGCGCCAGATCCGTTGAACCGTGATCCTCTCATAGCTATTTGGAATGTCGAAGAGGCAAAAGAAATAATACATTTGTCTGGAAAATTTGGTAACGTTCTACAAATGTCATTCAATCCCGATGGAAAGAAACTCGTCAGCGCGTCCAGTCATTCCGTAGGATCCAAAGATGGAAGAACTCTGATTTGGGGCCTTCAGTCCGGAAAGATCGAAACGAGCTTATCATCTGGAACAGACGCTGTATCACACTCAGTGATATGGTCCCGGGCAGGAGATCGGATATACACCGGCCATAGCGACGGAACCATCAGGTTCTGGAAAGTGAATGGAGAAAACGAGCGGACCATTTACGCCTTTGGCGAACCGATTGGAGCGCTGGCTCTGAGTCCCGATGGAAAAACGCTGGCCTCAGGAGCCTGGTATAGCGAAGAGATGAAACTCTGGAACGCAAACACCGGAGAACTTCGAGAGACACTCTCTACTGATATTCCCGGACTTGCACACATCACCCATGACGCTGCGGAAGACGGGTGGATTATCAGCGGTCTGGATGGAGGGTTAGCGCGATTCAGCGCAGCGGAGCCGAAAGATGATTCGTTTCGTCATCAACGAGAAGTCACTCTCAACTCCCGTCGCGCCCAACTGAATGAGGCGCTTCTATTGTCAGGATTCGGGGACACCTCAAGTTTCGTTGCCTCAATCGAAAATCTGATCCAGGACTACCGGAGTCTTTGGGAACAATCCGGGCGTGAAGCTGATTCTACCATGGGACCAGAAAAGCTGGCTGCCACCTCTCTTGCGATTATTGCTGAAGAATACCTTCAATCGAATCTGTTTGAAGAATCCTTCATCGCGATGACTCGCTGCCTGGAACTCGACCCTTCTGAAAACAGGGAAGAGCGACTCCGATGGATTGAAGAAGCGGAAGCTCTGGATGAGGGTCTGGAGCGAGCGATGACTATTGATCAACTTGAAGACTATGTCGGCGCTTATGGAGCGTGTGATTTTACATTACGCCAAGGTCAGCTCATCTATCGCGACACTGAACTGGAAGAAGAATGGTCATTACAGCCGATTCAAAAAGATCACTTCCAGCTGGAAGGAGACAACACAAGACGTATTCGATTTCTGCGGTCCAACCCTGACGGCTTTCCGGAAGAGGTGTTAATCAAAGAATTCTCCGGTCGGCAGAAACGTTATTATTCACAGATATGAATGGTAGTCACAGCAGAAGCTGAATTATGCCGGGTTGAACCACGGATGCTATCGCAAATTCAGGGAATTCTTACAGCGCAGGTTCACAAACCTTCATCTCGTTCAAGCCTGTTAATGGTCTCACGAGCTAATCGTTCACTATAACCATTAATCTTCCAGTGACTCGGACACCAGCCCTTGAGAAAGCGATGAAAATCAGTCCATGCCACGGGAAAAAGTTCACGCCATTCAGATTCAACGGCTGCGGTGTCGACGTCAGGGCGCCGCCGTTTCAGAGCTTGGGTAAGACAGTCAAAATAAAAGTCCAGCAGCGCCGATTCCTGTTCCTCACACTCAGTCTCTTCGAGGCAACTCCCAATAAAGTAAGCCACATCCTTCACGCCGCATCCCCCTCCGACATATTGAAAATCAACCGCCGCAACCCTTTCTCCAGTTTCGGAAAAACAAAAATTTGCAACTTTTGCGTCACCATGCACGATAGTTTGGTAACGGGCCTGACTTAATTTTAGATCGATTTTGTTCGCAGCCTTTTTCAAAGGCTGATCGGTCAGCGCAGTTAGTTCCTCCGGCCGGGTTTCAAGATGCCAATAAGTCCCAGTTCTC
>JAUIHU010000236.1 GCA_030432175.1 Verrucomicrobiia bacterium
GCCGGACAGCGCGATCCGTCGAGATAATGCTCAGTCAGACGGAAAACGTTCGATGCCTGACAACGTTCCCGGGAAGCTGTTTCCTTTCTCAGCGCACAATCGGGATGCCCTGACGCGGCTCTTGAAAAAGTTTCTGTTGTGGTTGGAAACGCCCAGAAGGTTTTCACTCCCGGAACTGGCATGGACTTTACAGAACGGCAGAGAATCGATGTCAGTGCGATGTGTGATTGTCGCCGAAACATTTCAGGAACTGAAGGATGGCCTCATGTGGAATTGTGAGAACATCAATCCTGTTGCACAACCTGGATTGTTGGAGGCTGTGGGAGAAGTCCCTGAAATCGCTGACAAAGTGCGATCCTGGCTGAATGGCTCTGAATTGGACTGGCGAGAAATCTGGCAAGGCGCTTTGAGACCTATCGCTGCGCCGACGTACGCCTTTGCCAGAGATCGATACTGGTTGAGTGATGCTGACGTTGCATCGCCGGGCAAGGAATCTGAATTCACAAGTCACTCTTTCGATTCAGGCCATTCATTCTGGAAACCAGAATACGAATCCACATTTTTAAACGATCACCGATTGAATGGACGAGCATTGGCGCCAGGAGCTGCGTTCATTGCGCGAGCGCTGCAATTTTGTCAGGACACGGATCGTGATTTATCGATTCGAAATGTGGAATGGCTGCGACCAGTGTCTCAGGTTGGCGGTGATTTGGAATTAAGAGAAACCTCCGGAAGTCTGACGCTGGTTGATCGAAAGAGTGACGAAATCTTTGCTCGCGCCAAGATGGGTGAAACTGGCCAATCAGCGCTGGAATGGTTCGATGATTCCAGCGAATGGAAAGTGGAGACATCCGACGAGATTTATCAGGAATTTGCCAGGTCCGGTCTGGAGTATGGTCCAAGCCTGAGGATGCTGCACCAATGGAGAATTTCTCCTGACTACTCCGGTTGTGTCGGGGAGTGGACACCGGAGGAAGGTCTGGACTGGACCGCTATCATTGATCTGGCTCTTCAATGTGTGGCGCCGCTATTACCGAAGGACGGGAAAATCAGAGTCCCGGTCGGAATTCAATCGGTCGTCGTTCACTCTACTCACTACACCCCGTCACAAGTAAAAGTTCAACGCTCCGGAGATTCAAATCTCAACTATGACATTTGTCTCGAATCGGAAAGCGGAGAGTTGTGCGTTACGCTGTCCGGGGTTCGGTTTGCCGGAGGAATCGGTGTCAGATCGAAAGCTGCCGAAGCGGGGGCTGCAGATCAGGCGCTTATGGCGATTGAACCTTTTTGGAAACCTTCCTCGCTGTTGAGCGATTCTTCGGAAAAGACAAATGAATTTCAGTGGATCGCTTTCGATCGGACATTCGGTGAGACTGCGGCGCTCCCGTCAGAACTCGTCAATTCGTTGGATGTTGAAGTCAAATACTCCCCGAAGCAAGAGGCGACCCTGGATGAATTCGCAGCCCGAGATAATCTGAAACGTTGGATTGAAAGCGCCGGGTATGATCCAGGCCGCTCGGTTGGACTCCTGACTTTCTTGCCGGTATCGGAGTCGAAAGATGGAACCGGATCTGATGCGGATATACAAGAGGATTGGCAGCACTGGGTGGAGGTTCATTTGAAAGCGCCACTGATCTGGTTGCAGACCTGGTTAGCCATGAAACCCAAAGCGCCAGTGCGTTGGGTTTTACATTTGCCAGAAGCGCCATCAGCGCCGGGATGGGGTACACCATTAGCAGGCCTGGCGCGTTCCATTTCGCTGGAACACCCGTTGTTCCAAATCAGTATTGTTCAAGGGACCGTCCGTCAGGCGCTGGACGAACTTCTTAAAGGTTCTGGCAAACCAGTGGAGGCGCGTTATCTGGATGGATCAAGAGAAACCCTGGCTTTGCGGGAATTCGACCGAAGCGCTGGATCCAGGTTGAATCTACCCATCTGGAAAGCTGATGGCGTTTATTGGATCATTGGCGGGTTGGGTGGACTGGGTTGGAAGCTGGCTTGCGAGTTGATGGATCGATATGGCGTGGCTGTGGCGTTGACTGGAAGAAGACATCCGGACGCCGCACGATTGAAAGAGATCGAATCCTTGCGAGAACGAGGCGCGCGTATTCAAACCTGGGCTGTGGATGTGACCCGACCGATGGCCATGAGGCGCGTCAGAAAACTAATCCATGAGCAGATGGGATCTATCCGTGGCGTGATTTATTCTGCAGGAGTCATCCGAGACGGATTTGCAGTTCAGAAAGATTTGAAATCCATGGAAGTCGTTTGTCGCGCTAAGGTTTTGGGCGTACAAATCGTGGACCAAATTCTGGCAGATGAACCTCTCGATTTCTTTGCGCTCATGGGATCTCTCTCCGGGCTGCTGGGCAACGCAGGCCAGATTGATTACGCCACAGCAAATCACTATCTGGGCAAGTTTGCAGAATGGAGAAATCAAGCGGCGCTGGATGGGCAAAGGACTGGAGCTACGGTTTGCCTGGACTGGCCGTTGCTGGATGGGTTGGGAATGCAAGTGGACGCGGTGACGGCAGCGACATTGAAGAAAACCTCCGGATTGGCGCCGCTGCCGTTAGATCAAGTCATGCAGGTCCTGGAAGAATCCGTTCGCAGCGGAGTTCCCCGATTGGGATGGGTTTATGGAGACTTAAAAAAACTCATAGCAAGACTTGGAGTGGATCGGGTTGAAGCCGGGCCTGCTTCAGATCCAGCGACTTCCATTTCAAAGCCTGAAATCAGGAATGAATCAAACGAAACTCCCGCTGCGGAACTATCTTTACAGAACAGCGCCATCGATTCATCAGAACGTTTAGATGAACTGAAAAAGCATGTTCAGGAGCAAATGGAAGAGCTATTGAAGATACGTCCTGAGGATGTGGATTTTGATGCGCAGATTGATGAATTTGGATTTGATTCCATCACTCTTTCCAGCCTGGTCCAATCATTGAACGACCGATGCGAACTGGAGATGAGTCCAGCGGTGTTTTATGAGCACGCGACACTCAACAGTTTTCTGGACTATGTCCTGGAGCAGACGGCTGATTTGCAACCTATTGTAAAAGAAAGCAGCGCAGAACCAGAGTGTGTGCTTTCCGCGCCCACTGCTGAGGTGAAGACATCCCAACTTAATTCAGCAAAAACAACTGAGACAGTTCGTAATCAGTCCCCAATAGCCATTGTAGGAATGGCAGGTATGGGACCGGGTTTTCGCGACCTGGATGGAATGTGGCGGATTCTTGAGCAAGGGTTGGATCCAATCACCGAAATTCCAACCGATCGATGGGATTGGAAAGCGTATGATGGCGATCCGATTCTGGAGCGCAACAAAACCTACGCCCGTTGGGGTGGATTCGCGGAAGGCTCTCTGTCGTTTGATCCTGAGTTTTTTGGAGTCTCATTCCGGGACGCTGAACTCATGGATCCCCAGCAGCGCTTGATTCTCCAGGAAACCTGGCGAGCATTGGAAGACGCGGGAATCCGACCCAGTGATTTGCGTGGATCTAATACAGGTGTATTTGTTGGCACTGGAACTCATGACTATGCGGAGTGGATCATTAAATCAGGAGTCGATATTCAGGCTGGCATGGGAGCTGGACTCGCGCGGTCGATGATTGCTAACCGACTTTCCTTCTGGCTGGATCTGAAAGGACCGAGTGAGAATATCGACACGGCCTGCTCCAGTTCGCTCGTTGCATTGAACCGAGCGATCCTTGCATTGCGGACCGGACAATGCGATCGGGCGATCGTTGGAGGCGTCAACGTTATGCTCACTCCGACTCCAGGTATTGCCTTCAGCCAATCCGGGATGCTTTCAAAGACCGGACGGTGTCGAGTGTTCTCCGATGACGCTGATGGGTATGTGCGCAGTGAAGGATGCTTTGTCGTTGTCCTGGCGAGAGATGATGATTCGACGATTCGATCTCTCAACCTTCATGCAAAGATCCTGGGCTGTGAAGTTGCGCATGGCGGGCGAGCCAACTCACTCACGGCGCCCAATCCTGTTGCCCAGGCAGAATTGCTGAACAAAACGTGGAAAGCTGCCGGCATTACTCCTGAGACACTGGACTATATCGAAACCCACGGGACGGGCACGCCTTTGGGGGACCCGATTGAAATCAACGGTTTGCGATTAGCCCTTCAACAAAGTGGAATCCAACCAGCGGCGACGAACGTTTCTCCGATTTCCATAGGCTCGGTCAAAAGTCACCTGGGGCATCTAGAAACAGCGGCCGGTTTGGCTGGTTTGGTGAAAGCGATTCTCTGTCTTGAGCATCAAACTCTCCCAGCCAACCTTTGGGTCCGTCAGTTGAATCCTGATATTAAACTAACACCCGGGGATCTGGAAATCCTGACCCGGACTCGTCCGTGGATTCCCCGATCCGATCGACCCCGGCGAGCGGCGGTAAGTTCCTTTGGATTCGGCGGTTCCAATGCTCATGCAGTTATTGAGGAATATGAATCTTCGGTGAAAACAGAACCGGGATCCAATTCGCTCAAACCGCTACCATTCCTGTTATCCGCAAGGACGCCTCAGGCATTGCGTCGACGCACGCAGGATATGCATGAATGGATGCAACAACAGGGCGCTAAAATAAGTTTTCAGGAGGTCTGCCGCACTTTGTGTCTCGGTCGGGAATCCATGTCAGTTCGTATGGGTAGAATTTGCGCCAGCGCTCAGGAAGCGATTCAATGGTTGGAAGATATGTTATTTAATTGGGACGATCCTTATCAGCCGCCGACGGGAATTGAGTTGAATTCATCAACTGCAGCCCAACTGACAGAATCAAAATCTGAATTAATGAAACAATGGTTGGCTGGCGAAACAGTGGATTGGAGTTCAATGTTTGGCTCATCAGAAGGCCGAATGATTTCGCTTCCTGCATATCGATTTGAAGAGATTCGGTGTCAGGTACAGCCAGATTCTGAGAATATCAATCCGACTCAGATTCAAGAGAAAACCGTTGGGATCCCTGCCCTCAAAAAGTTCGATGAGGACAGCTCGACTCCAACAAGTTCTGAACTGTTGGTTCTTCAACCTGGATTTCGGGCGAGGGCAGTTTCACAACCAGTCCCAGACTGGCCCGGTGAATCGCAAGTGACATGGATCTGCTCTGGCCTGGAGCCATCTTCCTTCTCCCGTTTCAACATGGAGTGGAATGCTATTGAGAGCCTGGAGTCATCCAATTTTTGCGGATGGTTTGTTTATGATCCGGGCCCGTCCATGGATGCATCTGGTTCCTTGGCTGAATTGGCTCACCAGATGGTGGATCGCCTACGTTTGGCGTTGAAAAAATTGAGAGAGTTGCGTCCGAACGGCAAGATTGTGGGAATCGTTTTGTCGGATGGAAGTATTGGAAATCGTTCCCTGGCGGGCATGTTGAGGTCCGTTCGTTTTGAAGATCCGTTCATTCAGGTACAAGTGCTAGAGATACATAGTTCTTTTAGTAAGGAAGATTGTATTCGAGAGTTGTCTGCTGTCTCAGAGGTTTCGGAAGTTCGGTATCAGGACAGAGAGCGATTGGAATCCTGCTGGGATATCGCTGAATTTGATCCATCTGAATCTGGTGTCCGAAATCAAGCGTCCAAATCGAACCGAACACTTCCACTTCGATCAGGAGCTGTTTGTGTTTTGGCAGGTGGGCTCGGTGAGTTGGGGATGGAACTGGGTAGTTGGCTTTATAGAAATTTTGGAGCTCGACTGGTTTATCTAAGCCGCAGCTTGCCCGATCCTGAACAACAACGCTCGCTTAAGGAATTGCAAGCCCAGGGAGCGGAAGTTTTATCTATGACTGCCGATGTGACCCATTCGGGACTGTTAGACCAGACGCTGACTGCTGTGCGAAAGCAATGGGGTGGGATTCATGCTGTCTTTCATTTAGCGAGGCATGGCGGGTTTGAATCATGGGACACTAAAAGCAGCGAGGACTGGCGTTGCTGCACAGCTCCGAAAACATTCGGAACGGAAGCATTGGATGCGGCAACAGCAGACGATGATCTCGATGCATTTGTTGTTTTCTCCTCCATGTCAGCAGCCACTGGATTGCCTTTGGCTGCCGATTATACCTGGTCCTGTGACTTTCAACGCCATTGGATAGAGCAGCGTCAGGAACAGGTTCATTCTGGAAAACGACGCGGCGTCTCGCTGGCGCTGCTCTGGTCACAATGGAACAGGGACCGCTTTAGTGATCCGGAGCGAGACCAAAACTTAAAAAATATTGGGCTCGACCTCTTGAGAATTCCTGAAGATTTAGACGTATTAACCCGATCCATCTCAGGATGCCCAACCGTTCAAATTCTGGCGCGTGGCTTTAGAGAATCCATTTTAAGCGCTCTGAACAGTTCGGATGATTTTGATGAACAATCCCAATCGGCGCCTGCTCCAAGCGCAACTGAGATTGAACTTAGAGCTGATTTCTCAAAACTGACAGAGGAGGAATTAGACGCATGGATCCGTGAATTGCAGCTCACTGAGACCGATCACAGCCCGGCCGGCAGTGTGCGGGGACAAAACGGTTTCAATAAATCTCAACCAGACACTGAGAATGGAACAGCCCTTGCAGTTGAACCCCAAGAATCCAGGCGCCCGGAATCGCCAGAAATCCAGCCGATTCCTGATGAAATAGAATCTGAATCATCCACCGTTCTGGACCGAGCAACGCTGATGACGCTATTGAAGAAACATTTTGGGAACCAATGGAAAATCTCACCGGAAACGATCCGGGAAGATCGCGAGTTTTCCTTTTATGGACTGGACTCCATTGGCGCTCTCCAGATCAGCGTTCGTCTGGCTAAGGAACTGCGCATGCCAGTCGAGCCAAAACTGTTTCTTGAAAGACCAACGATGAGTCAACTGGCGGACACATTATTGAAAAGACTCGCCAACCAGGAGGCG
>JAUIHU010000237.1 GCA_030432175.1 Verrucomicrobiia bacterium
CGATTGATGCCGATCAGCTCTTGCCAGAGGATATGCACGCCGTCGCCGGGGACCTCACCTGCAGTGAAATGTCCTTCGTCTGCAAAACGGGCCGTTGTCGAAGCGAGATTTATATCGCCCAGGACCGACATCTGGAAGCGCTCAAGGCCTACATGAACTGGTATCCGCAAAATCTGAATAAAAAAGACATTAATCTGATTCCATTTCCTCATCAAAAAAGAATCATTGAACTGGCTTTGGAACTTCGAGCTTTGGAAGAAACAACTCAAGTTGTTCAAACCACGGCTGAACTGGAACTCATCAACCAGGAACTTCAAGGTTTGCTGGACTTGGTTCAGTTATTTAAACAAACAGATATATTGATTTCTCAACTCTCCGAGATTTCAGTCATCGGAAATGTTGAACCTCAAATCAACACAAATAATCTGCTGGATGATTTCAAAGCTTTGTTCCAAAAGCCATGGATTCAAAATCCATTGGAATATTCAGATTCACTTAGCGAACTTCACGTGTCCGCATTGAGTCTACGCAATCACCGTTTACAGTTATTCTATCAAAATGCGTTGAATGCTCAGCTTGAATGGAAAAATGAACTTAATTCTCAAGACCTGCCTTATATTGAACCTTGTTTTAATCTAAAGAATCGACTGCTGCAGATACGTATCGAATTGGACCAGAAAACAGTTGGTTTAGCCGAAGCAGAAGAACTGGATCAAATTTCAAAAATTTATCGTTCCTGGATCAATGAAATGAATCAAATTCCTGATAAGGATAATGAAGAAATCCGTGTCAATTCAATTGGCATGAGGTTCGTGCGAGTGGAAGATTTATGGGTGAGTCAATGGGAGACAAGAAATATTGATTTTGCCAGATTTGTGGAATCAACTGGAAAAGACATGAGACGTCTGTGGCGAGAACGCGCAGAAGCTTCAGGGATTACTCACCCGGTTGTTAATGTCAGCGTCATGGACGCCAGGGATTTTTGTGACTGGTTAACAGCCACTGAACTCAATGCCGGTTTAATTGAAACTAATCAGCAGTATCGATTACCTGGAGATTTTGAATGGAGCCGAATGGTTGGTTTGGATCAGGAATCAGATGTCTTTCCTGTTTCTGAACGGGGGTGGGACAGCGGTTTGGTATTTCCGTGGGATTTAAAAGTGGTTCAACCAAATCAAAGAGGTAATTATTATACCTGGCCTAATGCAAATCCAGACAATGATTTTTTAAAAACGATGGATCCATTTTACGGCACAGCTCCGGTAGCATCTTTCCCTGCCAACAAGTTAGGCATTTTTGATTTGGGCGGGAATGTCTGGGAATGGGTAGATGACAGTCCCTCGACCGTTTCGCCCAAGCAATCATTGAAATGGGTGGCCAGTCGCGGTGGAGGTTGGCGCACTATGGGTGAGGATGAAATGCGTTCAGGGTATCGCCTTGGCTTTGATAGGGACCATGAAGAAATTGGATTTAGAATTGTACTGAGCGCAGTACGCGAGGAATAACATTTTCATTTCATGATCGAACCAAGCTCAGATTCATTAAAGAGATACTGGAAGTTACCCTCAACTGAAACTGATCAGAATCCTTTAAACCGAATCCCATTGCTTTCTCAAAGATCCAAAGTCATTGAGGATTCCATTGGGGCTCCTGTATCTGGAGAAGTTCTGTTGGATCGATTCCATGTGATTCAGCGAATTGGTCTTGGTGGAATGAGTGTGGTTTATCTGGCGAAAGACAAAGTTCGCGATGAGCAAGTAGCCTTAAAGTTTTTAAGTCCATCTTTTCTCGAGACCGAAAACGCAGAAAAGACACTCCTGTACGAAGCTCGGATTGCGATGCAGTTGAACCATCCAGGCATTCTGAAAGTTTATGATGTCCGACGGTGGCAAGGAACTGTTTTCCTGGTGATGGAACTTTTAGAAACAGGAAATCTCCGCGAATGGATCAGCTCTCAATCGGATTTGTACAGTTCTGAATATTATAAGGATTTGTTGTTTATTCTTGTGAGGATTTGTCGCGCTTTGGAATACGCACACAAAACCATGGCGCATCGGGATTTGAAACCGGAAAATATTGGAGTCGGAAAAGACCTTCAAGTGAAGTTGATGGATTTCGGGATATCCTGTCTGACTCATAATCCCAAAGCCCATAGCAGTCTTTTCAGGCAGGCCGTCACCCAACTCAAAGCGGGCACTCCATACTACATGGCTCCGGAAGATATGGATGGTGAAGCTCTGGACCCTACCCTTTCTGACCAGTACTCGGTGGGTGTTTTAGCCTTTGAATTATTTACTGGCAGAGTCCCTGTTGGGCTTTCAGGCTCTTTGGCTGACTTACGTCCTGATCTTCCTTTAGAGCTTATTAAGGCGATAGACAAAGCTCTCAGTATTAACCAGGGAAACCGTTATCTTTCCATAACCGGATTGGGAGATGTTTTTCAGCGCTCAATCAATTTATCACCAGCTCCTTGGCGGAAAATGGTTTTTCAGATTAAAAAACTGAGAATTTGGATTTTGTTATTGATGGCTCTGATCCTGTTGATAATTGGAGCATTCCACTCAGCTAATTCCTGGCAGGACAACATGTTGGAGAAACAGTCAGAAACGCAGTTGGTTTGGAATGACTTTGGCGCTACACAGATAAAAGCTCAAAGAATCAATCGAAAGTTAGCTCAGCTGAATGACAGATTAGCAGATTTGAGTGTTCGTCAGGTTGCCCCTGCAAATTTTCTCCAAACATTAACAACCTGGCTCGTTGAATCTTTGGATTCAAAGGGAAATCCAGTGGCATTTGAGTTTATTACAAATGATTTTGAATCTCTGATTAACGATCTAAATATAAGTGATGCCGGAGATTTGGTTTCCAGATTTGAATTGATGACAAAGGATTGGGAGGATTCTATTTTAAAAGTAGAAAGCATACTTGATCTAAGTGTCCAATTATTTCTGATTCTGGGAAATGAGCGAACGGAAAGTATTCATTTAAGTCATGATTCGACACATACAATCGAAGACAGGATCATTGTCATTGATTCATTTTTAGACAACAGAAATTGGCCCCAGGCCCTGGATGAACTTTCTGACCTGACTCAACAGGTTTCCAGTCAACTTAATGATCGGCTTAAACAAGAGGAAGCTCATTTTCAGAAGTTACGCTCTGAATGGCAGGCTCTATTTGATAAGGAACTCGGCCCCCCAGACATGTCTTTCATCGCCGACCCATTTTTAAAGGCAGAGAAATCGAAGCAATTGTCATCGGAGTCAAGAACCAGAGAAGCGATAATCCTTCTTGAGGATTCATCTCAAATCCTGAGTGGTTGGATCCAGGAAGTAGCTTTGTTCAATCAACAAGTCAGTCAGCCTCCAGAAGGCGTTGAAGTGATTGAACATTTTGGGATGCAGTTTATAGAAGTGAACGGAATTTACTGGTCAAGATGGGAAGTACGGGTGATGGATTTTGCTCGATGGTTGCAGGAAGAGAACAAGTTCTCTCAGGGATCCAGAATGGTCTGGACTGATACAAGCATTCCGATTGGACCAACGCATCCATTTGTAGGAATAAGCCGCAGAGACGCAAAGGAATTTGCTTCCTGGTTAGGTTACACATTGAAACGTTCTGGTCGAATCGTTGGAAGATTGCCAACCCAATCTGAATGGGAAGAACTTTTCATTGCTGAAAATATCAAAACTGACCCACCTTTGGGTGTTTACGCTGATACCATTCAGTGGCGTAGTGATCATTTTGCAGATAATTACTCAGATCTTCACCTTGAACCAAAAGCTTTCATCAAACCTGTCTGGAATAATAAAGTCTCTTCAAGTGGACTTTATGGTCTTCAAGATGGGGTTTGGGAATGGAGTGGGTCGCTATATAAACAGGAATTAACACAGAACTACAATGGAGAACCGGTTTCATGGTTGCTGACAGGAGGCGCAGGATTTGGAGCTGTTTCCTATCAATCCATCCCAACCCCAGAAAGGGGTGTTGATTTTATTCTGCGAAAAGAAGGGATAGGGTTTCGTCCCGTCATTAAATTTTATTAACTACTCTTCCAATCGTTCAAATAATAAAAATACTATTTTACAAACTTTTTGAGATGTAGCTGAAGGGAATTCCTGGCATCTTCATCAGAATCCGCTCCATCAATAGCGATCTCCAATAATCGCTGACCCGGATTTGTTCTGCCCTGCCAGGCTTCTTTGAATCTGGCCCGACGGGAAACTTCGTCACTCTTTATATTCATTAGGATCTTTCCTGGATCAATCACCGAATTCGAACCAGCATTTTCTGGAACCGGCGCTCGATCCTCCCAGATTCCGTAGTAAACCCTCCACTCTCTACCGCGCAGTTCGTATACATAACCTTGGAACCAGAAAGTCATGATATCCGTTTCGATCGGGATCAATCCCAGATCACGCTTCCACACAAATCCATTTGCCGGCAGGCAGAGTTTGGGATTGTGATTTCGCGCAAATCTTGCGGCGACTTGGCCGGGTTTCCACCGGAAATAATAAAAAGTCCAAACCGATTGATTGGATTCTCTCCATTGAAAAGCGACAGACTGATCATAGCGTAACGCCAGACGGATCGGTTCGGCCAAAGTGACGGGGCGAAAATTGGGATCCTCTGGTCCCGGCCAATGAGCAGTCCAGACAGGCGACTCCACCCACTCTCGGCCCGGTCGATGGAACCAGCCGAAGGTTATAATCTCAGCAAGAACAAGAGTCGCCGGAATGATCCAGGACCACTTTGGGGAACGGACATTGGTAGAGTTGATTTGCTGTTGTTGAATGGTGTCAGGAAGTGATGCAGAAACTTTTCTTTGAGGATCGTTCAGGACTTTTGCCAGGATGAAAATGCCGGCTAATAAAGTAAGAAACACTCCTGCTCCCAGCGGTGAGTGAAAGCGTTCGTAAAAATCGGCGCCAGATTTTGATACTCCATAAGTGAGAACGAAGGTGCGTATCAGATTCAAGCCGAGAGCTAGAAATAAACTGATCGATAAAAGCGCCATGCTGCGCCGAAAAGTCAGCCGGAATTCGTAAATACAGAAGACAGCGATCATCAGTCCGGATTGCAATGATCGGATCCCTGTGCAGGCCTCTTCGATTCCAACCACGCCGTTAGCCAGTTCAACAATGGCGCCGCGAGCTACAGCGGGAAACCCCAGCCAGTTCATCGCTTCCGCTACAACTGTCGCATTGATGGAGCTGAGCCATTGGACCAATGGGGTCTCGATGATTGAAGGCCAGGGAGCGCCGATCCACAGGAAAAGCACAGGAAAGAGAAAACGATTTAAACGATTTTGTCCACCTGTCAGATAAGCTCCTGCCAACCAGAAACTCACTGTCAACGCAGTGAGAGCCCACAATGTAAACCTCCATTCTGGATGACTCTGGTTCAAGATCAGGACAGGGATCCAGGTCATCAAAACCAGCCATAAAACCAGGACCGCAATTCGATTACCTGTAACGGTTATTCCTTTCTCGGAGCAAGTTTCTGGTTCGGGCTTGGATCTGGATCCGAAAAGCCAGTATAGAGAAATCGGCGCGACTGCCCATCCATACTGATATTGAGGATTAATGTTCCATTCCAGGCTTAATGCATTGAACCAAACCCAAAGAGTCCAAGCCAAGGAAAGAATCCAGGGCGCATCTGGGTGGAACAGCCACTTTTTGATCTCAGTGAATTTGTTCATTGCCATCCATTTGGCCAGGCTGTTCCGAAGTTAGCGATGTTGCGTTAGAAAGAAACAGTTAAAGGATCGTCCAGACATGTCACCTGCTGAGAGTTGCAATTATGGAAGGTGAAATCAGAATAGCAGTGGCAGAGAACCTTGAGGGGAACTGGTCCGGATTTCCTTAAATATCGTAGCGCAGGGAGCATCTTGGGAAGCCACCTGGAGTTGGACCTGGCTGGCGCCAATTTCGGAGAGTTTTTTCTGAATACAGGTCTCTGCAGTTCCCGGCAGATTACAATCCTGTGAAAGGTGCCCGAGTGTCACATCCTGTAAATCTGCGTGCATGATTTCCTCCAGGAAGTTGGCAGCATCGTCATTGGACAAATGCCCGTGACGACTTTGAATGCGTTGCTTGATGCTCCAGGGGCGTTTGACATCCTGACGCAACAGCTCCAGGTCGTAGTTGGTTTCCAACAGCAATGCGTTGACCTGCCGAAATCGTTCAAGAACCAGACGAGTCACATGGCCCAGATCAGTTAACACACCTAACTGGAACTTATCCATGTGAAGGACGAAACTGACTGGGTCTGCAGCATCATGTGGAATGGACGCTGATTCGATGCCAACATTACCGACAGTAAACTCTGCGCCTGTCGTGAAAATTTTCAGCTGCAGGCGCTCTTTGATTTTCGGCGATAGCGCATCCGCGGTGAGTCGATTGCAATAAACCGGAATGCCCAGTTGTTTCCCCAGCACAGCCAGACCTTGCACATGGTCACTGTGTTCATGAGTCAGCAAAATCCCGTCCAACCTTTCAGCAGATTTCCCAATGGACGCCAATCTGGCCCGGATTTGTTTTCCGCTCAACCCTGCGTCAATCAGCAGGCGTGTGGAATCGTATTCCAGATACGAACAATTCCCGCGTGATCCACTTCCCAATGCTGTCCACTCAACGACTGACATCGAACCAATCTGAGCATTTGAATTTGGAAAAGCAATTCAGATTTATTGAGCGCCTGCTGAAAGGGTGTGATTAAAGTTGGGTGGCGTCCCGGGAACGCTGAGCCCCAGCTCGGCGAGTAGAGCCAGCATTTGAACTTGCCTGAACTGAAAAGGAAAAATCTTTGACACCCAAAAAATTGTGACTCGGAAACAGTTTGAATCCCAACGGGATTCTGCAGCACAGCCCAGGGTTGCGAGGCG
>JAUIHU010000238.1 GCA_030432175.1 Verrucomicrobiia bacterium
GGGTACGTAGAATCCAACCAGTCCTCAGCAATACTGGCAATCAACCCTGCCATCCAGGCAGTTTTTCGAAAATCCAGAAACCGGTTCTGGTTGTTGCGCAATGTCTGACAGGCTTCCTCAATCAGCACAGGTGTCAGAGTGGCTTCATTGACGACATCAGCTAAAAAGTATTTCGGGGTCTCAGGCATATATTTATAATACAATCGTCTCCCATTCGTTAACTTCGTCTTCTAATTATCCAAAAAACTCAAACTCAGGAACTGGCGCTGGTGTAACGGGTCAAAGAGATTTTCCAAAACAAACTGGAAAGATAAAGAAACACTAATGCTACCGCAGCCATGATTGCCATTTCGAAAGGAGATTCCAATCGTTCCAACAAAGTTTTGGCTGGCACATTGGCCACCAACAGCATCGGAAGCACATAAGTGAATACAACCTTGTAAAATCCACGAAAGGCGGAATCCGGCAGTCGCGCCACATTAAACAAATTATAGTAGGCGAAAATAATCCCCTGCGCTCGCACCGTCCAGAAACTGATGGTCACCAGCATAAACAACAGAACATAGTGCATCAGCGCGCCTATCAAAACCAGCGTCGTAAAACCCGCTACTTGAGTCCAGGTCGGATGCAGTCCTAATTTAATCCCGGCGTAAGCAATGACTGCCAAAGCGGACATCCCGTTGATCAATCCACTGAGGTCGATTTTATAAAATGAAACCAGAAACCGTGTCGGAGCTGGAAGTAATAAAAGAAAATCCAGTTTCCCGGTGCGCACGTGCTCCGGGAATTCTGCGCAGTTGGTGAAGAAGAAGGTGGTGAAAATCTGCTGGATCAAGTGGCTGACGCCCATCAATAAAACCACTTCCCATTTGGTCCAGTCAGCTATGCGGTCAACATGACTGTAAATCACCGCAATAAAGACAAGCTGCAAAGCAAACCAGAGCAGCTCGACAACGATCCAGAGAACGAAATTCAATTTGAACTGCATCTCCCGGATCACTGAGTTCCGGCAGAGAACGCTGTAAATCTTCAGCAATCTCGGGAGTGAGTTCACTTGATAATTCGATCAGAGTTGGGCCACACGAACATTGGAAATGTCCGGATCACTCTCAATTTCTTTCAACGCGCTTTCAGATGGCACGCTGTCCAGGTTGAACACAGTCAGCGCCTGACCACCTTCCTGGTTCTCTCTGGAGAGACTCATGCCAGCAATGTTGATTTCGTTCTTCCCGAACTGGCTTCCCACCCAGCCAATCATTCCAGGTCGATCCTTGTTGTTCATCAGGAAGATCGCGCCTTCCGGAATCACTTCCACCGGGCAACTGTTGATGCGAACAATTCTCGGCTGCAAGCGTGCTCCAAACAAAGCGCCGCCGACCGAAACTCGCTGGTCTCCTGCAATCAGCGCCAGATGTAACCATTCGTTGAAGTCGGTCGATTCATTGGATTTGACCTCTTCCACCAGTAATCCGAGAGATCCCGCCAAGGTACGGACATTTACCTGGTTCACTTCAGATCCGCCGACATGCTTTAAAAACCCTTTGAGCGCAAATCGGGAAATTGGGTCAGCTGGAAGTTCAGTGGCTTTACCTCCGTAAGTGATGACCAGTTTGTCATTCCTTTTCGGCGCAATCTGAGCAATGAAAGCTCCGAGTTTCTCGGCCAGGTGCAGGTAAGGCTTAACGCGCTCGTAGGTCTTGGCGTCGAGGCTCGGTAAATTCACCGCGTTTTGCACGGCGCCGTTGATCAGATAATCTGTAATGATTTCTGCAACCTCAATGCCGACATTGACTTGCGCTTCAGCGGTGCTGGCCCCGAGGTGCGGGGTCATGATCACCTGAGGCAAATCACGCAACTTGAAATCCGCTGGTGGTGGTTCGACTTCGTAAACGTCCAGAGCCGCTCCGGCTACTTGACCGGACTCAATCGCATCTGCGAGATCGGATTCATTAATGATTCCACCTCGAGCGCAGTTCAAAATCCGAACGCCTTTTTTCATTTTACCAAAGGCTTCTTTGTTCAGCATTCCTGCGGTTTCTTCAGTCTTCGGGATGTGAACGGTAATAAAGTCCGCCCGCGCATACATGTCGTCCAGCTCCACCAACTCCACTTGTAGAGCTTTGGCTCGGGCGTGTGTCAGATATGGATCATAAGCCAGCACACTCATCCCAAATGCCATCGCGCGCTTGGCAACCTCCGTCCCAATGCGTCCTAAACCAATGATTCCGAGCGCTTTCCCATGAAGTTCTACTCCCTTGAAATGTTTACGATTCCACAAGCCCTCTTTCATGGTTTTGTGAGCTTGAGGGATGTTCCGGGCCAGGGCCATCAACATGGAGAAGGTCAGCTCAGCTGTGGAAATCGTGTTCCCGCCAGGAGTGTTCATCACAGCAATCCCTCTCTGGGTGGCGGCTTCCACATCCACGTTGTCAACACCAACTCCCGCGCGTCCAACAACTCGGAGGTTGGGCGCGGATTCAATCACTTTAGCGGTAATTTTTGTTTCGGAACGCACGACCATGGCGTGCACATCGGAAACCAACGGCAAGAGTTCTTCTTCAGTATATTTTCTGTCCAGAACTTGAACGTCAAATTCAGGACGCGATTGAAAGAGTTCAACACCTTTCTCGGAAATAGGATCGCAAACGAGGATCTTCATTTTCATTGTATTTTCGGACAAGCCATCGAACGAAACAGCGTCTCCGGCTTTTCTTAAGGGGAATAAAATTGTAAAACCGATCCATCCTTTCAAGTAAACTTTACTGAAAAGGAGTGGAACGGCCTTTGAGGGTTAGTTTTAGAAATCAGTTTCAGTCAGCCAGCTCCTCAATCGATGGACAAGTACAGACCAGATTACGGTCGCCGTAAACATTGTCCACCCGTCCAACATGAGGCCAGAACTTTGAAACGCGAGTCCATTCAGTCGGGAACACAGCTTTTTCTCTGGAATACGGTCTGTCCCAGTTATCCGTCGCAATCACTTCAGCTGTATGTGGAGCCAGTTTTAAAGGACTGCCTTCCGCAGGAACTCGCCCCTCCGCGACGTCCATGATTTCACCGTGTATGGAGATCATGGCTTCACAAAAACGATCCAGTTCTTCTTTGGATTCACTCTCGGTTGGCTCAATCATCATCGTTCCAGGTTGAGGCCAGGAAATAGTCGGGGCATGGAATCCATAATCAATCAAACGCTTGGCGACATCTTCAACTTCGATCCCATATTGTTTAAAGCCACGTAAATCAATGATGCATTCGTGAGCGACTCGTCCGTTTTTACCACGATACAAGACCGGATAGTAGGGTTGTAGCAGATTGGCGATATAGTTCGCGTTCAGAATTGCAAGTTCGGTGGCGCTCTTTAACCCGTCAGATCCCATCATCCGGATATACATCCAGCTGATCGGCAAAATGCTCGGACTTCCAAAAGGCGCAGCAGCCACCGCTCCTACACTGGATTTATCTCCCAGCCCCAGTGTGGCGTGTCCTGGCAGGAACGGAGTCAGATGGCGAGCTACAGCAATGGGCCCCATCCCTGGACCGCCTCCGCCATGAGGGATACAGAAAGTCTTGTGCAAGTTCAGATGGCAAACATCGGCTCCGATCTCTCCTGGACGGCAAAGTCCAACCTGGGCATTCAGATTCGCTCCATCCATGTAAACCTGCCCTCCATTCTGGTGAATGATTTCACAAACTTCCTGGATGGATTCCTCGAAGACTCCGTGAGTTGAAGGGTAAGTCACCATCAACGCCGCCAGATCATCCGAATGTTCTTCGGCTTTGGCTTTCAACGCGGCAACGTCAATATTTCCTTCCTCATCACATGGTACCGGCACGACTTTGAGTCCTGCCAAAACGGCGCTGGCAGGATTGGTGCCGTGAGCGGAGGTAGGAATCAGACAGACTTTCCGATGTCCCTCACCTTTGCTTTGCAAATAACGTCGAATCACCAGCAATCCGGCATACTCTCCTTGAGCGCCGGAGTTGGGCTGCAATGAAACTCCATGGAATCCGGTGATCTCAGCAAGCCATTCTTCCAAATTCTGGAAAAGGATCCGATACCCTTCCAGTTGCGAAGCTGGAGCAAATGGATGCGCCCCACCAAATTCCGGCCAGGTCATTGGAATGAGTTCCGATGTGGCGTTGAGTTTCATCGTGCAGGACCCTAGCGGAATCATCGAGAATGCCAGCGAAAGATCACGGCTTTGCAATCGATAGATGTAGCGAAGCAGCTCAGTTTCGGTGTGGTATTGTTTAAAGACCGAATGTTTGAGGCACGGTTCAGTTCGCAGCAGTGGATCGGGAATTCCCTGAACTCCGGAAGGTGACTCCAGGTCATTCATTGAGAACGGCAGCGGCAATCCATCATGAAAAACTTCGAGAATTTCCCGAATGTTTTGCATTGTTGTCGTTTCGTCCAGGGCAATACCTAGTGAAACAGAATCGAGTTTCCTCAGATTGATTCGATTCTCTTCCGCAACCGACATCAGCTTTTCCAGACTCTCAGGGGAATCTACCTGAACCACGATCGTGTCGAAGTAGGTCATGTTCCTTAACTGAAACCCCAGTTTCTCGATGCCTTTACAGAGTATCTGAGTCAATTCATTGATGCGGGCTGCTATTCTCTTCAATCCATCCGGACCATGATAGACTGCATACATGGATGCTGTGATCGCCAGCAGCGCTTGAGCAGTGCAAATATTACTGGTCGCTTTTTCGCGCCGGATATGTTGTTCCCTGGTTTGCAGAGCCAGGCGATAAGCCGGTTTGCCGGAGGAATCTTTCGCTACACCCACCAGCCGTCCAGGCAAATTCCGCTTGAATGAATCTTTAACGGCGATAAACGCAGCATGAGGACCGCCATAACCCAACGGAGTCCCAAAGCGTTGACTGTTTCCCAACACAACATCCGCTCCCATCTGGCCCGGTGGTTTCATCAGGGTCAATGCCAGCAAATCAGTGGCTATAATCGCCAGGATCCCTTTGTCATGAGCGCTATTGATGACAGAAGTCCAGTCCTGTATCGCTCCACTGGTGTCAGGGTATTGAGCCAGAAATGCAAACACATCCTCTGATAGCCCAGCTTCAATCTGATCGTTGGAGGTGATTCTCAGTTTCCAGCCTTTGGCTTCGATCCGGGTTCTCAGAACATCAACACTTTGCGGATGCACTTTATCGCTGACTAAAAATACATCTGCAGCTTTCTTTTTGCAGGCGCTATGGCACAGCGACATGGCCTCAACAGCTGCAGTTCCCTCATCCAGCAACGATGCATTCGCCATGTCCATGTCCGTCATTTCACAGACCATGGTCTGAAAGTTCAGCAACGCTTCCAATCGTCCCTGAGCGATCTCAGCCTGATACGGTGTGTATTGGGTGTACCAGCCTGGGTTTTCAAGAATGTTTCGCAGGATCACTGCAGGCACATGGCAGTCGGAATACCCCATACCCAAATAGGATTTAAAGATCCGGTTTCTGCGGGCAATTTCGCGCAACTCTTTCAACGCTGCAGTCTCTGAGAGCGCGCCGGGTAATGACAAAGCCTTCTTATATCGCAGAAAGTCCGGAACCGTTGAATCAATGAGCTGGTCCAGAGATGAAACGTCCAATGTTTTCAGCATGGCGCTGATTTCTTGTTCATTGGACCCGAGATGCCGTTCTGAAAATGGAGTTGCTGGAATGTTTTTCAATACGATTTCGATATGGTTAGTGGTAGTGATTGTGTCGGAGCTCCGTGTTTCAGAGAACGAAGGATGTGGAATCGTTGTGAAACAGCGGTTGGAGAGGACTTCATTCACCGTAAATCCGAATAATCCGTACACGAGTTTATTTCAAATAACAAGAGGCGAACTCTGATGAATCCCGATCAAAAAGAAAAATAATGAATTCTATTTTTGCCCCTAATCGAGTGGAGCCTCAAATGGTCAGCGGTCTTCCAGGATTGGATTTCCACAAGTAAATTTTCAAAGCCCGGTTGAAATTCTGAAGATTTTGAGGCTTACTTAGGATAAGTATGGCGCTTTCAATGCCATTACGATTGTTGGATTGATAGTCAGCTAAAATATAATGAGTGAACAAAACGAACTAAAGTTAATCGCCTACCTGAAGCCAACCTGCGGTTGGAGCATGGGAGTGCGGGCCATCATGAAGAAGTACAACCTTTCCTTTGAGGATCGGGACATTATTAATGATCCTTCCCAATATCAGGAAATGGTCGAAAAAAGCGGTCAAATGCTCAGCCCGTGTGTCGAAGTCAATGGAAGGATGCTTCCCGACATCAGCGGAGAGGAGTTGGAAGCTTTCTTGTTGGCTAACAATCTGGTTCAGCCAAACGAGGTCGAACCAGATGCGCCCACAAATGCCCCATGCGCTCACGAACAACCCCAAAGCTCGCCTTTGTCCTTTAAATAAGTCAGACATCTGGCATTGCTGAAGTTATCGACCTTCGGATCTTTCCCTCTAATTTATTAGAATAGATCCGAAGGTTTTTTTGCTTAAGAAATTGAATGTCCTTTTTCCAAACAGGGTCAAATAAATCAACTGTGCTATTTAATTTCTCATTAATCTTAAAATCCGAGCCTGCTCTTCCCTGAAACCTGTTACAATGAATGCTTTAACCTCTTTTCTGCGCATTTTGTTTTTTGTTTCCCTGTTTTTTATATTAACCGGGTGCGAAACCGTATCAGAAAGCCCGTGGAAAAGTTCCGTTAACCTTCCTTCAATGAATTCGGACCAAGTTAGCGGGAACATCGCCGGAGCTACGGAAGTATTTACTTCTTCCTACAGCATGGATCCCATTCATCCCAAAACACGCTTTTTTCTTATTGCAGCCGGCGCCGACATTGCCAATTTCACTCAGGAGGTCGTGGAG
>JAUIHU010000239.1 GCA_030432175.1 Verrucomicrobiia bacterium
GTAAGCGCGGGCGCGTCGATATAGCAGATCGATTTTCAGTTGTTGAGCCAGCGCATCATCCAGTTCTTGCTCCCAGCTTGAGTCTTCACTGAGCAACGATTCCAGCATTTCTATGATGGGCTGTAAGTACTGTTTCCTTGATTTCAAAGTATCGTGCTCAAATAATTCTTTTAATTCGGATAAATTCGGCAGATCAGAGGGCAGTTGATTCAGGTAATGTGGAATGTCAGCGCCGACCTGACGTCCAGTTTGTTTTTCTTTCGTGGATCCAGGATAAGGCCATGTCAGGTGAACTGGATAGGATGGTCCATTGGCTTCCAAACGAAATGTTCCTGTCAGTGTGTCTCCAGGTTGTAGCGGTTCATTTTTCCAGGCGTTTGGATCGGGAAGGATCCAATACAACGGAGTGGAACTCCCGGGCAGCACGTTTCGATTTCTAAAATCTGAACGTCCTTTCAGCGCTGAATTCGGATCTGAAGCCACTTTTAAGTCCTGAGGTTTCTTCAAACGCCATTCAATTCGGCAAGGCAGCTGTTTTAATCTTTCCAACCACTTTTCGTCGGCGCTGATCAATTCCAGTTGCAGGGTGTATTCTGAATCCTTGAGTCCACCAATCAGGGACGGCCACATGTCATCCGTTCTCAGAACCTGGCCGTTCTTGTCCATCAAACGCCAGAGAAATCCAACCATGTCGGATTCATAAATGCGATCTTCAAAACCATCCCAATGAGGTTCCCAGGTGGTATAGCCATCCAGACTTTCAATCTGATATACCAAAGTCAGTTGTTGGTAAGGAGGACGATTGGGGTATCGCTGGTCCGATGAAAGATTTCTGGATTCACCGAGATCATGCAGCTCTTTGATCGAATGACTTTCTGGTTTAACAATGCGACTGAAATGAGTGACTTTAGCGCTGGGATTCAACTTGCCGGGGTGATTCGACTGCAGCGCCCAGTTCAATAAAAACGAATCTGCTACCGTTCCAGCCAAAGTGGCATTGGATGGAGTGGCTCCAGCAAACTCAACCGAGAGTCGACCGGATATCGACTCTGTAGATTTCCAGTCAGGCCCAAAGGTCCATTCTGTCAGAACCTGATCATTACTGAGTCGAAATGTACCTTCAATAGTTTCGTGAGGTCCGGCGCTGATCCTTTGCTTGGCTTCACGGTGAGTGAGCCGAAGTTGAGCTACGGGTTGGGTCCAGTGCGATGCTAGATTGTATGAAACACCAGGATTGATCGGTTCAAATTTCCAATGAACTTGTGAGGCATGCGCCGGTGGTGAGAAAAATAACCTTTTGAGTTCTCCAGGTTGCACTTGAACGATCTGCGACCATCGGCTTTGTTCGAGTTGTTGTGGAATGTATGTTGCAACAGGGATTCGAAAGACTGGCCCTAAATCTTCTCGACCCTGAATCCATCCCTCGATTTCTTCATCATAAAATCCAGGATTCAACCCTTTTGGATGGATCTGAACATTGAATGACCTTCCGTCTGCGTGAAGCAGAAAGTTCGGGGAACATTGGATCCACTCCGCATTAGTCTTCAACAGTATTTGTCTTTCAAACGATACTTGCTTCTGAACGGCCCAAGCATCGGAATCAGCGACTCGAACTTGAGCAGTCCATTCGCTGGACTCGAATTGATTCCAGGGTTCGCGAAGTATAATACCTCTAGCGGAGTGAGGTCGAGTAACACTGGACTGGTACTCCGGCTCAGCCAAATCTTTTTCCGACAGAGATTTGAGATAGTTGTATGCTGCGGGAAGGTCAGGAGCGCCGTGGCCCATGTCTGCGCGAGTATAGAAATCGGGGTTTGTAGATGTGTTGGCCAAGGCTCTGAGGACCAAGTGACGCGGCGCCTCCAGTTCGTCCGTTTTCAGTGCGCTAAGTAACAATGCCAGGCTGCCGCAAAAATTCGGAGCCGCCATTGAAGTGCCATTCGCCAAATGGCGAGGTTCCAATGTCCAGGCAGGGTAAGAAGCAAATGCGCCGCCGGGAGCGATCCAGTCCACCCCCCAGGATCCATCATCGGTTGGGCCTCTTGAGGAGAATGAATAAAGCTGGGAAACACCTGCGTCCGGTAGTGAATAGGCAGCTGATTTCAATCCAGCCGGTGCCCACGCTCCGATGCCAATGATTTCTGAAGTGGTTCCACCCGGGGCTCCAGTCGTTGTCAATCCAGGTCCGCTGTTTCCTGTGGACGACACAAAGTAAATCCCCGTTTCCCGAACAAATGCAGCCAGTGTTTTTGTGAGTTCGCCATCATTAGGAAGAATGGTCGGTTCGCCGTAGCTGAGGTTGATCATGTCACAACCAGCCTGCCGAGTCAGTTCCATGGCGCGAATCAATGCCCGGCCTGTTTCCATCCCGGACAATCTGGGATCCCCAATTTTAATGCTAACTATTTCAGCTCCAGGCGCGAGTCCGTTCTTTTCCGGCTGATCCGGAAAACAGGCTGCTGTGATTCCAGCGACATGAGTTCCATGCGTGCCACTTTCGACAATGACATCAATGGCCTTACCGGAATCCTCGATTTCAACAGCGAAATTTAGCAATGAATCTTTCCCAAACGTTCCAAATTCCTGTGTCACATGATAATTGGACAACTCTTTTTCTTCAGCCAAATCTCCATCGAAGTCACTATCGACACGCGCTACCCAACCGTTTGTCCCGCGATAGACGATCACATCAAAAACCGGACCTGGCTCGCGGACCTGATTGGAGAGTTTTTTCAGTCCCTGGATCAGGCCTTTTTTCTTTTGAATCGCCTCCTTATCTGGATTGCCTTTGGATTCCAACTCAGCGATCTCATTCTCCCAGGCTTCTATCTGTTGATCCCGTTCCCAATTCATTCGACCTTCAGCTTCCCGGCGAATTCGGCTGTTCACTCCTGAAGGAAAATACTCAAACGCTGCCCGTACTCCAAGTCGGACTCCTTTGGTTTCAATCTCACAACCGGCGGGCAATTTCAGGGTCTTCCCGGATTTACCAAGGATTTCCAGATTTTCGTTTGGAATTCCTGGATCTGATAAATCAATCCGATCGCTGCCGGTAGCATCCCAGACCTGTACAATTTTGGGACTTCCAGTAGAAGTGACCTGTAACCCCGGAGAGCCCAACGCCACACCCTGATCCCAGACCGCAATTCGAATACCGCGCCCATCAGCATCAGGATGTTCACGAAGAAACTGGTCCGCTTTGAGTAAACCCTTTGGTAATAAGTCCTCCTCATACGATTCATTAATCTCTTCAGCTATACCAATACTAGCGAAAGAAATTGTAAGGATTGTTGTAACAATTGAACCTACCAGACGTCTGGAAGTGTCAGACAATAAACAGCGGAAACCAGGATGATTCATTTTCATCATGGAACCAACATGCCCAGACCTATAGCTGAAATCAATGCCGTAAATGGAAACTTCAGGTGAACCGGGCATCGTCACATTGACGGGGCTGGAGACAGACTGGTAGGTTGAATCCGCTAATCAACACAACTTGTAACGTAAATATGTTAAAGCGATCATTCGATAAATGGGCGTTTGCTGCTGCTATGACCCTGGGGGTTCTGACAGCGGCGCCGCTCGGAGTTCAGGCAGCTGAGGGCGCGCCGGTCCGGATCTTATTCCTGGGGCACGACAGCGAGCATCACAATTCCAATTTGTACTACCCTATGCTGGCGGAAGCGTTGGGAAGAGATGCGATTTATTTCGATTATGAAACAGAAGTAGATCAGGCATTGGATCCTGAATATCTATCTCACTTTGATGGACTTCTTTTGTATGCGAATCACACCCAAATTAAACCCGAGCAACTGCAGGCTTTGATAGATTTTGTAGAGAGCGGGAAAGGATTTATTCCAGTTCACTGCGCCAGCGCCTGTTTTCCGCAAGAGCAGGAATTCATTGATCTGGTTGGAGGAAAATTTCTGCGTCACGGAGGAGAAGTGTTCAGTCCAAAGATCATTCATCCGGAACATCCGGCAATGGAAGATGTGAAAGGTTTTGAGGCCTGGGATGAAACTTATGTTCATTCAGATCACAATACTGATGGGCGCGATGTTCTGATGGTGAGAGAAGAGGAAGACGCAGATCCAGAACCGTGGACCTGGGTCAGAACTCAGGGCAAAGGACGGGTCTTTTATACCGCATCCGGACATGATCAGAGAGTCTGGAGTCAACCGGGATTTCATCAATTGATAAAGTCTGGAATTCTATGGGCCGTTGGAGATGAGGTTCGAGAGAATCACAGCAAGTTCCTGGCAACCCGGGCGCCGCTGAAATATGAGCCTCGGGATAACATTCCCAACTACGAGAGACGTCCAGAGCCTTTGCCTTACCAACTGCCTTTGAATCCAGAAGACAGCATGGATTATCTGCAGGCTCCAGTTGGATTTCGGGTCGAGCTTTTTGCTTCAGAACCGATGATTATTAACCCGATTTGTCTGGCGTGGGATGAACGCGGGCGTTTGTGGGTTGGGGAAACAGTGGATTACCCGAATGAAGTGAAAGACTCCGGTGGACGCGACCGGATCAAGATTTTAGAAGACACTGATGGTGATGGAAAAGCCGATAAGGTCACTGTATTTGCGGATAATCTCAACATCCCTACTTCACTTGTTTTGGTGGATGGTGGAGCGATTGTCGCTCAGGCTCCTGAGTTCCTCTTCCTGAAAGACACCGACGGAGATGATGTTGCAGATGAGAAGCAGATTTTACTCTCTGGATGGGGAAAAAGCGACACACACGCCGGGCCGTCCAATCTTCGATACGGACTCGATAACTGGATTTATGGAACTGTTGGGTATGCCGGCTACAATGGCCGAGCCGACGACAGTGACACGCGGTTTAGCATGGGGGTTTACCGGATGCGCAAAGACGGAACCGGACTGGAGTTTCTTTACCAGTTCAATAACAACACCTGGGGATTAGGATTTAACAATGCCGGTGATGTGTTTGGGTCGACAGCCAATAACAACCCCAGCTTCTTCGGAGGGATCCCAGCGACTTTATATGCCGAAGGTCAACGGGGTATGACTGCGAAGATGATCGCAGATTCACCAAGATTTCATCCGATTACTCCGAATATCCGCCAGGTGGATGCTTTTGGAGCTTACACAGCTGGATGCGGGCATGCGTTTGCCACATCGGATGGATTTCCTGAAAGGTACAGAAACCGTATCGCCTTCGTGAATGGTCCAACCGGAAATCTTGTGGGGCGCTATCGCGTTGAAGAGGATGGAGCCGGATATATTTCCAAAAATGGTTTTGCTTTTCTCGCCTCAGCAGATGAGTGGTTTTCGCCTGTTGCCGCCGAGGTTGGTCCGGACGGATCACTCTGGGTAGCTGACTGGTATAACTTCATCATTCAGCACAACCCGACACCGAACGCAAACCGTGGTGGATATAATGCGGTGAATGGTCCAGGAAATGCCCACGTCAATCCCAATCGCGACAAACAGCACGGACGCATCTATCGCGTCATCTGGGATGGCGCGCCGGAATCTTCCGTGACTTCACTGGATGGAGCCTGCGATGACAGTTTGGTGAATGCTCTATCCAGTGATAACCAGCTTTGGCGTTTAACTGCGCAGCGGTTGATTGTTGACAGCGAGAAACTGGATACCGTTCCTCAGCTGAAAGAACTTGTGGCTGAGGGAGGGATTGCGAGCGCACATGCTTTCTGGGCGTTGGATGGACTTTGGGAACTGGATCAGGAGACTGTTATGGCTGGTTTGTTAAGCGCCAATCCGGAGTTGAGGAGAAACGCGATCCGCGCTCTGGGAACGGATGAAGATGCGGTACAAATGTATTTTGATTCAGCTGTTGCAGCGGATCCTGATTTGCAAACTCGCCTAGTGGCATTCAACAAACTGATCGAGTTTGATACCACTGACAGCATTCGAACCGCTGTCCGTCAATTGCAGAGCATTCGTGAAAACCGTCAGGATGAATGGTTGACTCAAGCGCTCAAGCTCGCCGCTGAAAAACATGGAGTTCAAATGGAATACCAGTTAGGTGTGAACATCATTCCTAACCCCTCCATTGAATCCTTCACCGGCGGAGAATTGTATGCCTGGCAAACTCGTCGTTACGGCGGAAATGCAGAGGAGACGATTGCTGAAGGCGTGGCGCACACCGGATCCCATTCGTTGCGAATTGAATCCAATCGTGGAACCGACACCAGCTGGTATATCAATGTCGATGTGGAGCAAAATACCGAGTACCGATTATCAGCATGGATCAAAACAGAAGGTGTTACCGGCGCGATGGGGGCGTTGTTGAATGTTCATGGCGCTTCCGCTGCTGAAGGCGCCACCAATTCTGTGGACGGTGATTCGGACTGGACCGAGGTGTCTTTGGTTTTCAACACCGGAAACCGCCGACAAGTCAGTATCAACTGTCTGTTTGGCGGTTGGGGATGGTCCAGAGGTGTTGCGTGGTATGATGACATTGCGCTTCAGAAGATTTCCTACGGCAAACCCGAAACAGCGCAAGTCGCCTCAGCAGGGGACGCAGCGAGGGGATTGAAATTGTTTAAGGAACATCCAGTGGCTTCTTGCATCCGTTGTCACCAGGTGGGTGGAGAAGGCGGTGTTGTTGGACCGGCTTTGGATGGGATCGCTTCCCGTAAGGCAAAAGATTATATCTACAGCAGCCTGGTCGATCCAAACGCCGCCATTGCTGAAGGTTATACATTGGAAGCATCGCCGATGCCTCCCATGGGAATCCTGTTGGAGCCACAGGAATTGGAAGACCTGATGGCTTACCTGATGACTCTTAAGGAATAGATCATCAGGTCAACTTGAAATAGAGCCAAGCAACCTGCGAGCGATATGCTTCGCAGGTTTTTTTATGGACTGATTTTC
>JAUIHU010000240.1 GCA_030432175.1 Verrucomicrobiia bacterium
GTGAAAGAGTAACAACCTCATCCACCGGAACGATCCGTGTATAACACAAAGCGCCGGGGAATACTTTTCGGAATGCACTCAAATGTTCCTTCGCAGTTTCACGGATTTTTGATTCCTCCCATTCCTTCCATTCAGGAATCCAGGTTTTTAATTCTTCCACGGAAGGATCTCTTGGTGTCTGCCAGGCGGCTGGCCCTCCCCTCTTCCCGATATGACCTACCGGATTAAAAGTCCAAAGTGCGCCCTGGCGTTCACGGATCCTTTGAGCCATGGCCGCGACATCTGGTGAATCGGATTTTTGCCAAAGTTCGCACAGCGGCCGAGCGAATTTCTCAGGCTCCGATTGGTTTAAAAAACTCAATAAGATGCTCAGATACTTTGAACTCAGTCCGGATTTTTCAGCTGCCTTCTCAACAGCAGAGCATGAGTCCATTGAATCGGCTTTCTTTAGTTCCAGCGCCACGGCCAGATATTGCTCCAGCGGAATCACTCCCCCATCTCTGGAATCAAACCGGATCCCCTGCAAATTCAAACTCATCTCCGCGCCTGGAACTGTGTACCTCGCATAAAATTCCCGGATCGCTTCCAGATTCTCCTGTGCCCAGTCCGGACGATTCACGCTGTTCGAAAACCGAATCCCTTCCGGTGTGAGCACGGCATGAGCTGCCACTTCCTGCGCCGCATCAAAAAACTTCTCCACCATGGACGGAGACATAACGAGCGAATGCCCCACATTCATGAATCCTTCCCCGGAAGCAGAGTCGGCTGGAAATTCTCTGGCCGGATCCAGACTCTGAAGCCCGGTTAAATCCCGGATCGTGTAAGTGTACTCCGCATTTGAAAGCCTGCGTAAAACCACCGGACCAGGATCGCCTGCATTCACCATAGCCATCCTCTGCAGCATTTGATCCACTCCCTGCAATAATTGGCTGCGTGTCTTGGCGTCCAATGGATCCGCATCTTCCGGTGGCATCTCCCCCAACTTCACCTGCTCCACCACTTTTTCCCAGACTCCCGACTGAGAAGTGGCAGTCTCCAAAGAATCAAACTGTTCGAGATCCAATTCCCCTTTTTGCTTTCTGGTGGAATGACAATCCACACAGTGCGATTTCAACACAGGTAGTACAGCCTCGACAAAAGCAGAATCTGACTCTTCAAGAGTCCCCGCCACCATCATTCCAAGGGAAACAAACCAAACAAAAATATAAACGCTCCACCTCATAAAATCTCCAGGCCATAAAATCTTCGCGTCTTTGCGTCATTGCGTCTTCGCGTGCCCAAATCAAATCAGCTTTCAATCCTGCGACTTTCCATTCAACCTGTTGGGAATCATTAACCTTTACCCGATTCAGCGCTGAAATGAAATCAAAACCATCAAACATCACCACGATTTTTACGATTCTGACCGTCATCCTTCCATGGACCGGACTCAGCCAGGACTCCGACACTTCTTCATACACCACACTGGAAAACGTTCCATACCGATCCGCTTCTGACCCCGACACAACCGACTATATGCAGGAGCGATGCAAGTTGGACCTCTACTACCCGACCCGGCAGAAAGATTTCCCAACAATCGTCTGGTTTCATGGAGGCGGATTGCGGGGTGGATCCAAGTTCATCCCTGGCGCATTGAAAAATCAGGGAGTCGCTGTTGTGGCAGTCAATTACCGACTCTTCCCAAAAGTCAAATCGCCGGCCTACATAGAAGATGCCGCTGCTTCTGTCGCTTGGACCTTAAAACACATTGCCGAATACGGGGGCGATCCAAAGAAAGTATTCGTCAGCGGTCACTCCGCCGGAGGGTATCTGACGAGCATGATCGGATTCGACCAACGCTGGCTGGCGGCTTATGATTGTGCTCCGGACCAATTGGCGGGACTGATTCCTTTCAGCGGCCACACGATCACGCACTTCACCGTCCGCGAAGAACGTGGCATTGACGGTAATCAGCCCATCATTGACGACCTAGCTCCACTGTATCACGTTCGGGCCGATGCGCCACCGACTTTGTTAATCACTGGAGATCGAGATCTGGAACTACTGGGACGCTACGAGGAAAACGCCTACTTCTGGAGAATGCTCCAGGTCGTGGGCCACAAAGATAATGACATCCACGAACTGGACGGATACAACCACGGACAAATGGCCGACCCGGCTTACCCGATCCTTTTGAGATACGTGAAAGACCGATCGGGGAAATGATCAGGTTTCCTTCGGGTGTGATTAAAGTCTGGTTGCTCCCGTGGACCGCTGAGCCCCAGCTCGGTGAGTGGAGCCAGCAATTGAATCAGGAACTGAACTCATCCCATTGTCCTGTTAATCCTGACTTCGTTTAGCACGATAGCGTCCTTCGATCATCAGAATCCCATCCGGTTGAAGGACGTGAGCATAACTTTCTTCAACCAGCAATTCCTTATCTGACATAACACGGAAAGGTTTCCGCCATTGAACCGCGTCTCCGGATTTCAAAATACAAATCCCATCAGAAGTAAACTCACGAGTATGTATGGATCCGGCCCACTCATATTCCCAGACACCCAAAATTGGATGCCCATCCACGGGGACAGGTTTGGGTGTCACGTAATCGGAATCAGTTCTAGTCTGTAGATTCTTCAAGTCGGACCAGTCCAATGATTTTCCTTCTTCACATAAGCAAATCAAACGAACCTCTCCTGGCTGCAAGGTGATTTGAATCCGCTGTCCGACTTCCGCAATTTCCGTTATGCCTGCCATGGACGATTCCATAGGAGAACTCAATCGGAAGGACTTGCCAGGTCGCGCTGCATTTCGACTTAAACCAAAAGCACGATCCAGTTGAAACATATAGCGTTGGGATTTTTCCGAAGGATTGTGAATGGAAACAAATCCCAGATTTCCCTCCCGATTCCACCCAGTGTATCCATAAACAGCCCCAGCCGTTGGGCTTCCCCCATGCATGCACACATGCTGGAATGCCGGGAACATTCGCTCCGCCCAGATCAACCCTTCTGCCAGCACATCCCAATCATAATCCTTCAACTCAAAGGTTTTGATGTACAACTCAATGAAGCCGGTTCCTCGCGAAAGGTTCATGTACAGGTAGTTTCGGAACTGTTCCTTGGTTTCACGACTACTGGTTTTCTTGGGTTCATGGTTGAAAATCGAGTTCAGCGGATACTGGGTTTGATCCTCCTCCACCAACCCCTGATAAACCCCATCCCGATAAACCAGTTCCTCCGTGCGGGAGCTTCCTCCAGCAGCATCCCCGGCATTAATCATCCAGACCGCATCAACATAACTCAACCACCACGGACTCAGCCAGGCGCCGTTTGAAATGACGATATACACCTCCGGATTCACCTCGCGCATGGCGTTGAAAAGCTGCATCAAACGCAGGGTCCCGGCGCTAAAGTAATACACTTTGTGCTCATCGTATTTTGAATCATTCAAGCGTCGATCACTTCCTCGGATATCCTCTGGTAAAATACGAGACAAGGTCGGCAATCCATAACGCTCTCCATGCACCTCGAAGTTACGGATATTCAAATGCCCGAACACTCCATCCAGCTTGAAATATCCTGTTCCCGCCCGCGTCAATTCCACCAGCCGTTTTTCCAACAGAGCCATGTACTTCGGCCCTGCCATCGACATCCATGGATCAATCGATTCCAGTCCGGCTTCCTTCATGGCGGGAATGGCGGATGAAGCGCCGAATAAACATCCCGGACTCAACCAGATCCCGAGTCTGGATTCGGCTTTTTGAACCGCATACCGCGAAGTTTTAAGGTCGGGATCAAACTTGCCATTCACCTTCCAAACCGTATCAGTCCAGTCTCGAGTATCCTGCCAACCGTCATCGATCACATAAGCCTTGAAAGGAGAAACACCCCGATCATGAACCAACTGCTCATGAATCTCTGAAACACTGTTCGAAAAACGTTCACGATTCACACCCGGACCATAATCAAACCAGGAATTGTATTGAATCTGCAGCCGCAAGGGTTGCGCCCGGATCGAATCGATATACTCGTAAAAACTCTCCTGCACAAAAGCCGGATCCTCCGTCACTCCCATGACTGCCGGAAACGACTGAAAAGTCTCACCGGGAATCAGCTCATAACCGTGAAGATACCCGCACAAAACATCCCCTTCCGGACTCACCTGATTCCAGGCCGCCGGAAATTCGACACCCAAAAACAATCCGGAATCTTTAGTGTATATCGGTTGCCCCAAACCAGGACGCCATTCACTCGGCCCCTGGGCCGTGATCTGGGATTGAGTGTATGGCGCATTAGCATCGGCGATTTGCAAAGACTCCACATCCACCCGTTCCAAAAACCAACCAGGTTCCAGAGCCGTTACCGAAAGCGACTTCCGCAACCAGCGATCCGATCCACGCAACTCAAAATGCAACTTTACCAGCATGGCCGGAGCGCTACAGCGCATTGAAAAATCGACCGATTGAACGCCAGATCCAAAAAACTCATCCACCCGAGTCACTATAAAATCCTGAGCGGTAAGGATCCGGTCTGGGTCCGGATCATTCAAGTCACGGGAAATTCTCAACCGAAACTCCTCAACACCCACATTTTGGACATCCAAAAAACGGCCCGCAGCGTGGTTCTCGATCTTCAAAGCAGTCAGTCGTCCGTTCTCAATACTCCAAGAGCGAGCCAGCCAATCATTTTCAATCGAGATCACACCGGCCAGCAAACTGCTCGAGTAGCCCAGAAAGGCAGCCAAAAGATATTTATACAAATTGGAGAACATAATGGAGATAATCAGAATATAATCAGCCAAACAAAATTTGACACCCAAAAAGCAAGTCGAATTGCAAATAACCCCGCAGATTCTTGCGAATTCCACGCTGCTACCACATAATTTGCAATATTTGGATTTCCAGAGAGTTGGAATGTAAAATTTTGACACCCAAAAACTGGTGCGATTGAAAACGGGTGGGGTCCTGGGAGCGCTAAACCCCATCTTGACGGGTGGAGCCAGATTATGAAGCGCGCTGAACCGCAAATAGCCACCCCTCTTAAGCGGTCAAAATCTGGGTGTCAAAGATTTTGCAAATCCAATAAACCGTAATCCCAACAAATTTGGGCCAATCAGGACAAGGGGTAAGATTGCAAGTGGGTGGAGCCAGTAGTGAATTTGAGCTGAACTGTGAAGAGCCACTCTTTTCAAATCACACTTGCTGTCTGGGTGGACGAGAAAATGAAAAATAATTTCTTTTAGCGTCAAATAGCACAAGAGGTAGAAAATTTGGGTGTCAAAAAGATTTCTCTGCAAAAAATTTGACACCCAAAAATAATTCAAAAAAAACGCATCATCCATTTGACAGAATCAAGAAACTGGATACAGCTTGTAACAGCAATTCAACCAAAGGAGGTTAAAATGCCCTATGCAAGTTAATCTGTTGTTCAACCTGGGCTACCAGGAGTTTACCACTGTTTCAGTCGTTGTGTGCGCCGAGCATGGATCTGTGGATTTGATCGGCTGCCCCATAAAAATTACGATCACCGTCGGCGTTGGATTTATCAACAAATTCAGTGGCTTGCAGGTATCTTTGGGATGGAGGTGTTCGGGATTTTTTGGGTGTCAAAGATTTTTAGAATAAATTTGATGCATCCAATTTAAAAAGATCAAACTGAATCGCGTCAGGTGATTCATTTGTTTTATTAATTCCATCCTTTTGTTCAGAAGAAACTTTCTTAAGCACGTAGTGGCTTGGGTAACTGTCGAAGGACTTTGAAGGGGTATCATTATCGGAGCTGAATGAAGCCAATTTGAACACCCCTTGTTCAATTTTGAAAATCGCATCGACCACTTCACCATCTGTCTCGCCATCTGCGCTTTCCTGGATTGTGGCGTGAAGCTGATAGGGATCTTTATCCAAAGAAAGTGTAAAAGTTGTTTTAAACCAAAAATCCTCATCCCTGAAGAAATGAAGTTGTTTGTTCTGAATGGTCAGGACAATTCTCTGACGATGCTGGTCACCGACATCGTATCCCTCCCACTTACCCTGCAATTGCTCAAAAAGAGGCAGAGGCAACTTGATTGATGTTGCGGAGCATTTTTCTTCTCCATTCTGAAGGTTCTCTCCGTTTACCATTAATCCAATGCCAAACAGGCATATCAGGTTATAAGTGAATTTTAAAAGGCTCATAATTAAACCTTGGACCAACAACTCTCCAAGTTGTCAGTCTTTTTATCAAAATGAAAAGTCTTTGACACCCAAATTTCCGCGCTGAATAAAGTCAAACTTGCAACACTTCATTGAGTGGACCAATTCATCATTCTGCTTCGTTTGTATTTACTCCCGTCCTCTGAACTAAGGATACAATTTTTGGGTGTCAAAGAATTCTATCAAAGAATTCTACTCCAATTTACTCCCATTAGACGGCTTTGTTGCGGAATCCCGTTGGATTCATATCTTTGCCTCTCATACAACTGTCCGTCACCAGATTTTTGAAATGCGCCCCTTTCTTGGGGGTGCGATTAAAAGTGGGTGGCTCCTGCGGACCGCTGAACCCCAGCTCGGCGAGTGGAGTCGGCTTTTGAAGTGGGCTGCGCCAATAAACAGCCATCCTCCTTTAATTTTCCAGGGCCGAAGGCCTGATACATACCAGCCTGAGCCTGCTGGCAGCCCAGGCTGGTATGTGTCGCGCCGTTGGGGCTAGAGTCATTGAGTAGAAAAATCTTTGACACCCAATAGGAAAATCTTTGACACCCAAAAAATTGTGAACCGGAAATCATCTGAATCCCAACGGGATTCTGCAGCACAGCCCAGGGTTGCGAGGCGCGAGCTACCCTGGGTTACCGATCAAAACCAGAACCAACTCTGAAGGAGTTGTGGACTCTTACATTTCAA
>JAUIHU010000241.1 GCA_030432175.1 Verrucomicrobiia bacterium
TCGGGCGTGTTGTTTGCCGAGAGAGCCTGTTCCGATGACTGCCACCGATACCTCAGTTTGCATGCGCAATGGTTTAGCGCTTTTCCAATAAAATAAAAACAAAGGAAGCGCCGCTTTACCTTCTTTCCACTTGCTCCAATGTGGATCGTTCCCTTAATTTCCGGGCAGTGGAAATCACAGGACTTTTCATTGCCATCATATTTGCTTACTTCGCCGGATCAATTCCAACAGGCTATCTGGTGGGATTGTCTCGCGGACTGGATATCCGGAAAGAAGGAAGTGGTAACATCGGAGCAACAAATGTTTTTCGTGTACTCGGAAAACCTTTAGGAATCCTTGTGCTGCTGGTGGATGCAGCCAAAGGTTATGCGGGAGCAGCTATTGGCGCATGGGTATTCTGGCGATTTTTTGGATCTGACGATAATCAGGGATTGATCAGCGCTGTTTCTAAAACGCCCTTGCTGATGACTGGAGTAGCTTCGGTGCTGGGGCATAATTTTTCGTGCTGGTTAAAATTCAAAGGAGGTAAGGGGATTGCCACAACAGCCGGGGTATTGATCGCCTGGGCTCCCATAGCATTCCTGGTCGTTATCTCAGTTTGGATCATAGTTGCATTTGTCACTCGTTATGTCTCGGTAGCCTCGATTATAGCAGCTATAACTTTGCCTTTGGCTGTCTGGGAATTTCAGCAAGAAACCGGGATGACTGTTGTAGCGACATTAATCTCGGTCATGGCGGTGTGGAAGCATCGCTCAAACATACAACGGCTGCGACGTGGGGAAGAAAATAGAATCGGCCAAAAAAAAGACGCCAGGGAATCCCCAAAATGACTCCTCCAATTTCAAATCAGAATCAAATAACAACGCCATCGCCTGAAAAAACAGCGCGTGTTGCTGTTCTTGGAGCCGGATCCTGGGGCCTGGCTCTGGCCACTGCTCTGGCCAGGAACAATTTCGAAGTTACAGTCTGGGGACATCGCGCTGAAAGAATACTGGATCTTGAAAACTCACGAATATGGGATTCTTCATACCCTGAATTAAAATTACCTGAAAATATTCGATGGGAAACAGATTTGTCCACCGCCATTTCGAACAAGGATGGAATCACAGTTGCGGTTCCTAGTTGCCACTTTAGAACGGTCGTTCGAGCGTTGAAAGACTTTGAGGGAATTGTCATTAATGGAACCAAAGGAATAGAATTTGAAACCGGATTAACGATGTGTGGGATTCTGGAGCAAGAGGCGCCCAAAAGTCAGCCGGTCGCTCTGTCAGGACCTACTCTTGCCAAAGAGGTGATGATGCGGTTGCCATCAGCGATTGTCGCAGGAAGTTTTAATTCCTCAGCGGCCGAAACGGCCCAATCCTGGTTCCATTCAACCTCCTTTCGAGTGTACACCAATCCCGATAGACTAGGGGTTGAGTTGGGCGGAGCTTTGAAGAATGTCGTGGCCATCGCAGCCGGAGTGGTGGATGGCCTGAAATATGGCGATAACAGTAAGTCCGCTCTGGTCACCCGTTCCATCGCCGAAATCCGCCGCCTGGGTGAAGCATGTGGCGCTATGCCAGAAACGTTCGCCGGTCTCAGCGGACTGGGAGATTTAATGGTAACTTGTTTTTCTCCATTGAGTCGAAATCGAACTTTCGGCGAGCGGCTTGGATCAGGAATATCTATCAGTCAGGCGATGGCAGCAGGGCAACCGCTGGTCGAGGGTTTTCCCACTGCGCGTGCGGCATATCGACTGGCAAATCAGCGCAACGTTTCTGCGCCGATTATTCGTGAAGTTTATTTGATGCTGCACGAAGAAAAACAAATTCTTGAAGCAGTGAACGATCTGATGACCCGTAGTTCGAAGGCAGAGGATTAATGACTATGATTAAGGTACAAGTTCCAGCAACCAGCGCCAACCTGGGCCCCGGATATGATTCCCTGGGACTGGCTTTGAAGCTCTACAATGTGGTTCAGGTCGAAATTCGGGAAGACGACGCAATCCATATTAATTCTCCGATTGATGACACCGATCGCCCCAGCGCCCTGGAAATGTTGGCATTATGTGAAAGCCGATTCCGCCGCGAAGCTGGTATTAAAAAGAGAATTGGATTCAATTTTTCAGTATCTGGAAATGTGCCATTTTCTCGAGGACTGGGATCCAGCGTCACAGTCCGATTAGGGCTGGTCGCCGGATTGAATGAATTGACCAGATCCGGACTGGATCGTTCCACACTTTTCCAGATAGTAACCGACCTGGAAGGACATCCAGACAATGCGGCTCCAGCTGTCTATGGTGGATTTACTGCTTCGGGTATGATGAGTGATGGGAGCGCCCGGTGCGCAATGTTTCCCACTCCGGAGGATTGGCGGTTTATAGCATGGATCCCGGACAAGGAAATCAATACCGAGAAGGCTCGGACATTATTACCTGACTCCTATCCAAAGGCGGATGTTTTCTTAAACCTCAACCGAATCGCCTTGATCACCAGCGGATTTGCATCCGGGAATGCGGACCTTTTAAAGGAAGCATTTGAGGACCGTGTGCATCAACCGTATCGAGCCCAACTATTACCGGAGTTTTATAAAGTTGTCGGGGCGGCGGTAGGCGCTGGCGCTGTCGGGGGGTGGCTGAGTGGCAGTGGCTCAACAGTGCTGAGCTTGTCAACTACTCAAGACGCTGCAACGACAGTTGTAAAAGAGTTAAGGGAGATGGAATACCCTGGAAGAATTGAAATTCTGCAACCGGATAATACCGGCTTTCAGATCATTGATTGAGTCCAAAACAATTACAGTCAAGAGCCTAAAAAATGACCCAGTAAAATCATCGATCTGGATCTTCCCCATTCAACCACTGAATAGCTTTGTTGTAACTTCTTCGTTGCAGGTAATGAATGAGTTGTGGATGGACACCTTCTGGAATGGATTGGCTCAGTTGCATTACCTTCTCCAGAGCTGCGCCCAGATTTGCTGCTTCCCCATTTTCGACTTTGGATTGGAAATCAACCAAGGCTGATTTCAGCTCGGATTCAAATTCGGACAGTTTCATTGTCATAAAAAGTAGTCGGTTCTCCCTGTGTTTATTTAAAATCCAAAGTTAAAAAACGCAAAAAAGATTGAATTTTTTCGCACCAACTCAAAGCCACGAGACCTCAATTATGATTGAGAATGGGGGTTGGGTTGTTCAGGAGATCTGCTTATCTTGTCAGCAGCCATATCCTTTGAATTTTGCTCTGCTTTTCCATTACTTGAATAGCCAGGCCTGGGCTTCGAGGCAGTTTTGGAACCAATTTCCCTCTCCGCTTGCGAACCCGAAGCAACCTTTCCATTTTGAGCAGACCCAGAGCTTCCTGAATTGTTCCCTTTCGTAATGTCTGGAACCGCAGACCGTGAACCCGACTCAACTGACCTTTGTGCGGGCGCAGGGCGTGTCCCTCCAGCCGGACGTGGTCCAGGAGTAGGTCTTTGTGCAGGCGCCGGGCGTGTCCCTCCAGCCGGACGCGGACCGGGAGTAGGTCTTTGTGCTGACGATGGGCGTGTCCCCGCAGCTGGATGTGGTCCGGGAACAGGTCTTTGAGAGGGCGCTGGACGTGTCCCTGCAGCCGGACGTTGATTCGGAGAGGGGCTCTGTGCGGGCGCCGGGCGTGTCCCTGCAACCGGACGTGGACCGTGAGAAGGTTTCTGTGCGGGCGCCGGGCGTGTCCCTGCAGCCGGACGTTGGCCGGGAGAGGGGCTCTGTGCGGGCGCCGGGCGTGTCCCTGCAGCCGGACGTTGGCCGGGAGAAGATTTCTGTGTGGGCGCCGGGCGTGTCCCTGCAGCCGGACGTTGGCCGGGAGAGGGTATCTGTGAGGGCGTCGGGCGAGAGCCAGTGACCGGACGTGAACCATGCTCTGTGTTTTGTGGAGCTGGACGAGTTCCTGATGTTTGACGTGGATGAGGAGCGGACTCAGTGGTATCCGACTTGGCAGACGGTGACACTGTAGCATTCTTCGATTTAGCCCGACGTTTTTTAAATTCCTCGGCTTTTCGCCTTTCCATCTCAGCCACCTGACTGGAATCCAACTTGGTAGTCTGCTCGACAAGCGACATTGACGGATTGGGGCTGCGTCGAGGACCTGTTCGCTGTTCGTGATCTGACGCAGGCAGCGTTGAACTAGCATGCGTCCGTTTTCTGGGAGCAGGCATACTCAATGCTGTTTTAAAATCCGAAGCATTGCCAGCTTTTGGAGGCTCCATTCGCGCCTGATCTTTATAATAATCGTGGTAATAATATGTGTAGTAGTAAGCTGGATTATCAGGAAGGACTCCATTCAGCACGACACCCAAAATATTAGCCTCCCTTTGCTGAATAGATTCAAGCGCATTCTTCGCGAAGCGCATTGGAGTGTGACCTGCTTTCACTACAAACAAAAATCCATCGACTAATCGGATTAATGAGAAAGAATCATCAATTCCGGTAAGTGGAGGACAATCAAAGATAATATGGTCGTAAGTCGTCCGCGCCTGCTCTAGAAACTGTGCCATGATCGGACTGATCAGCAATTCGCTGGGCGCTTGCTCAACCGCCCCCGTTGAAATGTAGTCCAACGTTGTAATCTCTGTCTTTTGTATGACATCGGTCCAGTGAAGTTGCCCGGACAACACTTCAGAAATGCCGGGATCATCCTGAGCGCCATTAAAATAGCGTTCCACATTTCCCCGCCTCAAGTCGCAATCCACGAGCAGAGTTCTTGTGTTAGATCTCGCCAGAGTAATCGAAAAATTGACCGTGAAAGATGTTTTCCCATCTCCAGGAATCGCGCTGGTGATCGCCATAACCTGTTTTCGATCCTGATTGGATCCAAACATTATGGCTGATCGAATACCTCGGATGGCTTCGCTGTATATATTATGGGGATCCAGTGAAGTCACCAGGATTTTGCTCTCCCTGAAAAGAGCCGTATCGAGCTGAGGAATTTGCCCCAGGATAGGCTCTTCTAATTCTTCTTCAATATCTTCAGCCAGCTCCATTCGATCATCCAGTCGATGAAGCAGGTAAATAATAGCCAATCCGAGAGCGATGCCTCCGACGAAACCGGTAAAGACCATCTTTTTCCTGTTTGGCAAGATTGGGGACAGGGAAGTGGGTTCACCTCGTCTTAGAATCTCAAATTTATTCTCCGATTCCTCTGCCGACAGAATTGACTGCAGAGCATTATCATAGACCTGAACCCGCCCTTTGTAATACTCAACATTGGTAACCAAAGTTTCGTGAGTTAAACGAACTCTGAGGGAGTCTTCAATTTTCTGTTTCAGATCGGCAATTTTAGCTTCCAGGTTGGATTCCTCAGATTTCAGTCTCTCAATTTCGCTGTTTCGGAGCTCTCGGGCCATCTCCAGGTAGTACTGCTGGCTAATGGTGGCGCTTTCAATTCGCTCCACAAGCTTCTTATAATAAGGATGTTCCGGGTAAACAACTCCATCAATTTTCTTCAATTCCTCCCGGAACCGCTTCAGATCCAGCGACAATTCATTATATCTGGATGTTGCGTCTTGATCTATTTTTGAAGAGGACGCCCTTGCTGAGGTATCTAGATTCTGAACAGAATCGAGGGTATCCCCATTGAACTCAAAATTGGGGCGAGATTGAGCTTGAGTTGAAGCAAACTCTTCCAGTGATTGCTTCTCAAGAGCTTCCCGCATCGCTGTCAATCGTGTCAATTCCCGTTCATATTGAGCGCTTTGCTTGGAATAAATATCGTTAATAGCGCTCAAATCGTTGTTCTCAATAAACTGCGCCAGTTCTCTTTGTTTTTCTTCCTGTTTCCGCCTTTCGTCATTCAGCCGCTTTTCAATCACTCTCTGCTCACTTCCAATAAGCTGGCGATTACGATCCACAAGATAACTCTCAAACGCCTCCACCCAAGCTTTTGCGTACTTCTGAGCATGGTCCAGGTCCGTGCTTCGTACATACATATTGATAGTGGAACCCTGACCTTTTTGAGCAATACGATCGGTGATTTTAGGAGTGATTCCGGAAGCGGGCTTGTAGTCCCTCATTTCCTTTTCAGCCCTGGCAAGCACATCCCCACTGCGCATGTACTCAATCTGGTCTTCATAGAAACTCATACCGGATTCCAGGATTTCTGCCTCGCCTCCTGATCTATAACTGACCTTGGGAGCGATTTTCATCCTGGATTCAGCCTGGTAGATATCCTCTGCTGTGTAGGCTTTATAGCCTTGGTAAGCTAAACCTGCGATTGTACACGCCAACAAAATGAGCCACCGTTGAAATACAATCTTGATGTACCGGCGAATGTGAATCGTCAGGTTAAGGCGATCAATGATACCCAAAGGATTCAATCCTCCGGAATACCCCGGAGCTGAATAATACTTTTTACTGTTTAAGGAATCACTCACCTATCAAAACCTTTGCTATTATCTAAAATATCGAATTCCAGAATGATTAATTTGATTGAATCAATCGATATTAAACCATTTTTGCCCGACTACGACTCTATCACCATCTTGAAGAATGATGTCTTCTTCAAATTCGTTCTTGTCCCAAATCCGCTTAACATTAATGACAATCGGATCTTTCAGTCCTTTCCTGAAAACTTTGACATCGTCGGTTTTTGCGTACGGCGTCACCGACACCAGCAGCAGAGCCTCCGAAAGCGTCTTCGGGTTATCTGGCGATAAATCAAGAACAGATCTTCCGACCTCGCCCTGAAACAGGACCTGCCCTCGAACCAACGTTTTTTCCGTCAAAGACATTTCCACGGTCGCCGTGCGATAATACGTCTCTTCCAGGCGCGTTTCCAACTCTTCTCTAATCTGCTCCACACTCTTGCCGGTAGCTGTGACTTCAATCGCATCGTCACAACAGG
>JAUIHU010000242.1 GCA_030432175.1 Verrucomicrobiia bacterium
TGTTAGATGTATCCTAGCATGTGGCTGAAGAAACTCCAACTATCCTATTCTTCGTCGAGGAAAACTATTTTTGGAGAACCTGTGTTCCCCTTCTCTGGCTGAGACATTTTTTCCAGAAGACTTGGAGCCAATCCCTGTGAGCTGGCTTCAGCACGGCTGACACAATCTTCTTGAGGCTCGGATGGCGTGTTCCCTTGTTGAGTAAATGGCTTCAATGCCGTCTGCATCGCTCCTTCTACCAATTGAGTGCAGTGAATTTTCATCGGCGGCAACGGTCCCAGATCTTTCGCCATGGATTCCCCACTCAATGTCATGGCCTCGTCCACACTCTTGCCTTTCAACATCTCAGTCGCCATCCCTGCTACCGCAATGGCCGTTTCACACCCAAAGGCTTGAAAACTCGCTTTATCAATGACTTTCTTGCCATCTTCTTCGCGAAACTTAAACCACATGCGAACCATGTCTCCACAGTCCGAGGCTCCAACGGTTCCAACGGCATCGGCGCCTTCCATTTCTCCCATGTTCTTGGGATTCATGACGGCGTCTTCCACTTTTTTCTGAAAATCTTCTGACACAGCTTTTCTAATTAAAAGTTTACAATTGAGATCTAAAAATCACTATCTGCGATCAAAGGAGGTTGGGCTCTTTGCTGTTCAGGGTACTTTAAATGCTGACTCCACTCGCCGAGCTGGGGCTCAGCGTTCCCGGGATTCCACCCAACTTTAATCACACCCAAACTCACCGCTTACTCAATCTAATTTCAACTGTTTTTCCTTATTTCTTCAGTTCTTCGCGCCTTAGCGTCTTTGCGTGCACAAAATCAGGACAAACGGTAACGGCGCACTTTCGGATCAATCTGCTGCGACCAGGCATCAATCCCCCCCCGCAGGCATCGGACATTGGTAAATCCCTGTCCCAGAAAATAGGCAGCTCCGTCCAGGCAGCGCTCACCCAAATGATCCACAATAACCAGGGGATTCTCCCGTGGCCAACCCGTCAGGATATCGCGCATCGAATTCTGCGACATCAATTCAGAGCCTTCAATGCAAGTGGCCTCAAATTCTTCTCGTGTACGAACGTCCAGCATCTTGACCTTTGAAGCGTCTGCGTCCAGCCACTGCTTCAACTCAACTGGATCCAACATCAAGGCTTCATCGGCTTCATGCCCCTTCTTCAAAGAGGCCAGTACATCGTCTGGATCCAGTCCATTGTTGCGCTCACAGAGTTCCTGCAGAGTTTCCTCCGGACGGAAGCCGCAACTGCTGCAACCTCCAATATGGTACTGGCGAAACAATGTCCGCTGAGCGCCGGGCATCATTTTTAGTAATTCACCTAATGTCGTCTGCGGCGTAATTGAAGTTTGTGATTCGGTGGAAGGGGTCGTCGTCATGTTCAGTCTTTTCCCAATTGTGATTTACCTGAAGCGAGGCCAAGGGTTTCAAGAGCGCAGGAAATCCAGAATATCTCTCAGCTCGACCATCATCCGATCGATTTCTTCAGTGGTGTTGTATAGATAAAATGAGGCTCTGGCTGTTGCGTCCAGTCCAAGTTTTCTCATCAATGGCTGGTTGCAATGATGTCCACCACGCAACGCAATCCCACGTTGATCCGCCAATGTGATCAAATCCTGAGTCGGCGCGCCTTTCAGTGAAAAACTCACCACACCTGCGCGTCCAGTTGCAGGACCAAGGATTCGGATATCATCCAGGCGCTTCAGCTGATCATATGCGTAGGCGGCCAACGTGGCGTCATGTTCGGCTATTTGATCTCTTCCAATATCATCCAGATAATCCATTGCCGCAGCTAAACCAATCGCTCCCGCGATGTTAGGCGTGCCTGCCTCAAATTTGTGAGGAACCACATTCCAGTAACTCTCTTCAAAAGTAACTTCGGAAATCATTTCCCCACCGCCTTGGTAAGGCGACATGGATTCCAGAACATCAGCCCGTCCAAATAATGCGCCAATCCCTGTTGGAGCCGCCATTTTGTGTCCTGACATCGCCAGAAAATCACATCCGATTTCCTGAACGTTCATCGGACGGTGCCCGCAGGCTTGCGCTGCGTCGACAAAAGAGATCACCCCATTCTGCCGAGCTAGTTCACACCACTGGGCAACTGGATTCACAACGCCCAATGTATTGGAAATATAGGTGAATGAAAAAATCTTCACCCTTCCAGACGTCAGCGCTTGTCTCAGAAAAGATTCGTCGATCTCTCCCTGATCATTGCAAACAGGAACATATACAACTTTGGATCCAGTCCGTTTGGCAATCAGTTGCCAGGGCACCATGTTGCTGTGGTGCTCCATTTCGGTCAGCAAAATCTCGTCACCGGGTCCCAGATTATCCAATCCCCATGCGTTGGCTACCAGGTTGATCGCCTCAGTGGTCCCTCGTGTGAAAACTATTTCATTGGTTTGTGCGCCAATATACTCAGCGGTCCGCGCTCTGGCTCCTTCATAACCATCCGTTGCGCGCTGGCTGAGTGTATGAATCCCACGATGGACATTACTGTTGTCTTTTTTGTAATAACTCTCAATGGATTCCAATACACAGATTGGTTTCTGTGTCGTCGCCGCGTTATCGAAATAAATCAACGGGCGCTTGTTAACGATCTGGTTCAAAATTGGAAACTGGTTGCGTACCTTTTCCATTTCGACCGGATCATTCAGTCGTTTGGTATTGGAAGATTCTGAGATTGTTAAATCGGACACCATTCTTTGGGCTGAGTTAAAGATTCCAGAGACTCAGTAACGATTTCAAAAACCACCTGAGTCTCTGGAGACAATCTACATCACATTAAACCAAGTTGCAGCTTGGCGGCTTCGGTCATCATGGATTGGTTCCAGGGCGGATCCCATACCAGTTCCACATCCACTTCTCGAACACCAGGGACTGCTTTCAGTTTTTCCTGAACGTCAGCTGCTATAGAATCCCCCATGCCACAACCCGGCGCTGTCAGTGTCATTTTCACCTGGATATTACCGCCACCAGTTTCCTGGCGATCCACGTGACAGTCGTAAATCAATCCCAGATCAACAATGTTGACGGGAATCTCCGGATCATAGCAGGTCTTCATCTGCTTCCAGAGTAACGACTCATCGATCTCTGCATTCGGATCTGCAGAATCTCCAAGCTCAGCTTCCAGTCCTGTGGGTTCCTTACCGATGGCGTCGGCGTTCTTTCCCTGGATCTTCGCCATCATCGAACCATTGACAATGACCGTGTAAGACCCACCCAACTCCTGCCGGATGTCGATTTCGCTCCCCTTCTCAAGAATCACAGGTTCCCCGGAGGGAATCATGATCGCAGGGCACTCTCTTTGTAGTTCAACAATTTCTCCGGGCATATCTGTTTAATTTTTATCCACAAACTATGTGATGCGCTTCAGGCAAAATCAGTCCTTTGGATCAAATCGATCCGCCAGAATATTTTCGAGATAATCTTTTACCGCCTGATATGGGATCCGATCCACTACGTCACTGGCAAATGCGTGGATCAACATACGACGTGCGCGAGCCTCGTTAATTCCGCGAGCGCGCAGGTAAAAAACGGAATCCTCATCCAATTGGCCAATGGTCGCTCCATGGGTGCAGCGCACATCATCAGCGAAGATTTCCAACTGCGGTTTGGAGTTCACTGTCGCTCGATCAGACAAAACCAGGTTTCGACTGTTCTGGATAGCATCCGTCTTTTGCGCAATCTGGTGAACGTAGATTTTCCCATTGAAAACCCCTCGAGAATCATCCGTCAGAATGCCATGGTAATACTCGTGACTGTTGCAATTGGGCTGTTTGTGATCCATCAACGTGTGGTGGTCAACCAGCTGATTTTTCTGCCCCAGATAAAGACCATTCAAAACCGCTTCCGAATTTTTGCCGTCGAGAATTGAATGGATGTCATTTCTTGAGATCCCCGCTCCCACCGCCATGGAGTGAGAGGTAAATCTTGCGTCCTGCTCCAGGTAGGCTTGAATCGCCGCCGTGTGGTAGGCTTGCAAACTCTCTTCCTGAACTTTCAGGTGTTCAACTGATGCGTTTGGCGCAACGAAAAATTCAGAAACGCTGTTCACCCAGTAAGCGGTGTCCCGATCGCCAACGCAACGTTCTACCAGCGAAAAAGAGGCTCCAGATTCGGCAATCGCCAATAGTCTCGGATGAGAAGCCACAGGATTCGAACCCTCGTCACCGTTGGCGGTCAGCTGAATGATCTGAATTGGCTTTTCAAGTATCAGGTTCTTTTTGACATGAATGAACAAACCGTCCCCAAAAAAAGCTGTGTTCAACGCCGCCAACGAACTTTGATCCACTTTAACCTGGGTTCCCAGACGACCCTGAACCAGGTCTTCACGGTTGCGAACAGCCTCATTCAACGATTCGACAATGCAACCTTCTGGAAGCCCGGATAAATCAGACAAATCTTTCGAGAACTGTCCGTTCACCAAAACCACTCGGTAGGCGTCCAGTTGATCAAAGCAAAAGCCTTGAACCTGTGATACCCCTGGATCAGCAACAGGCGCTCCGCAACAGAAATCAAAGGTTTGATTCTCGATAGGTTTCAGGTTCGTGAACCGATACTCTTCTTCCCGAATGGACGGGATCCCTTTTTCGGCAAAATGGGCAATCCCAGCGCGCCTCAACTGGTTCAGCCAGGACGGGTCCAGAGCCCATTCAGACGCTTCCAGTTGATTGAATCGCTCTGTATATGGATGCATTTCTTTGGATTCTGTAGGTAAAGTCGTAGACATCATGGTATGAGCTGGATAACCAAATCATTGATGAGATTCTGGGACCTCGGTCCCTGGTTTAAGCAACGACCGACTTTTCGGAAGCTTCCTGAATAATCCAGTCGTATCCGCGTTCTTCCAGCTCCAGCGCCAGTTCCTTGGTTCCGGATCGAACAATTTTTCCTTTGTAGAGGACGTGCACGAAATCCGGAACGATGTAATCCAGCAAGCGCTGATAGTGGGTGATCAAAAGAAATCCATTCTCTTTGCTTTTCAGCTTATTCACCCCTTCAGAAACATTCTTCAAAGCGTCGATATCCAGTCCAGAATCTGTTTCGTCAAGAATCGCGAGTTTAGGTTCTAAAACCGCCATTTGGAAAATCTCGTTTTTCTTTTTCTCCCCACCGGAGAATCCCTGATTCACAGCACGATTCAACAAACTCTGATCCAGCTCCATGATTTTCATCTTCTCTTTGACCAAAGTCAGAAAATCCATGGCATCCACTTCCGGCAACCCACGGCTTTTGCGCATTTCATTGTAAGCCGCTTTGAGAAAGTAAGTGCTGTTCACTCCCGGGATTTCCACCGGATATTGAAAAGCCATGAACAATCCGGCGCAAGCGCGCTCTTCAGGTTCCATATCCAGCAAATCTTTTCCGAGAAAGTTCACTTCCCCAGCATTGACTTCGTAAGTATCACGTCCAGCCAGAACTTGAGACAGGGTGCTTTTCCCGCTGCCATTCGGTCCCATAATGGCATGGATCTCTCCTTCATTGATGGTCAGATTGATCCCGTGCAGGATTTGCTTTCCTTCGACACTGGCTTGCAGATTCTTGATTTCTAACAACATGGATTAATGGATGGTTCTTTTTTTATTTTTAAATTGAGTTAATAAATGGGGACGGCTGTGAATCAGGATTAACCAACACTTCCTTCCAAACTGACGCCAAGTAGTTTTTGCGCTTCCACGGCAAACTCCATGGGAAGGTGCTTGAACACTTCTTTACAGTATCCATTAACAATCATATTCACCGCGTCCTGCGTTGGAATGCCTCGCTGATTGCAATAGAAAATCTGATCCTCTCCAATCTTGGAGGTAGTCGCTTCGTGTTCAACTTGCGCCGTCGGATTTTTCACTTCCAGGTAAGGGAATGTATGCGCGCCACATTGGTCACCAATCAAAAGTGAATCACACTGGGAAAAGTTTCTGGCGTTCTCTGCTTTTTTCCCAACTTGGACCAGTCCTCGGTAACTGTTCTGACCTCTACCAGCAGAGATCCCTTTGGAAATGATAGTGCTTTTGGTGTTCTTACCCAAATGAACCATTTTGGTGCCAGTGTCGGCTTGCTGCATGTTGTTGGTCAGAGCAACCGAATAAAATTCTCCAACGGAATTGTCACCTTGGAGAATCACACTGGGATACTTCCAGGTAATCGCGCTGCCAGTCTCCACCTGTGTCCAGGAGATCTTGGCGTTGGTTTTAGCGATCCCGCGCTTCGTCACGAAGTTGTAAATACCACCTTTCCCATTCTCATCTCCCGGATACCAGTTTTGAACAGTTGAGTATTTAATCTCCGCATCGTCCAACGCTACCAGCTCAACAACGGCGGCGTGCAACTGATTGCTGTCTCGCATCGGAGCCGTGCAACCTTCGAGATAGCTGACATGGCTTCCTTCTTCCGCAACAATCAGGGTACGCTCAAACTGACCGGTGTCCGCTGCGTTAATCCGAAAATAGGTAGATAATTCCATCGGACACCGCACGCCCTTCGGAATAAAGCAAAATGAGCCATCGCTGAAAACAGCTGAGTTCAACGCTGCGTAAAAATTGTCGGTGTAAGGAACAACAGATCCGAGATATTTCTCGATCAAATCTGGATGGTCCTGAACGGCTTCAGAAAATGAGCAGAAAATAACGCCTTTCTCAGCCAACTGCTTCTTAAAGGTCGTTCCGACGGACACACTGTCAAAGACCGCATCAACAGCAACTCCAGCCAGTCTTTCTTGTTCTCTCAATGGAATCCCCAGCTTGTCATAAGTTTCCAGAAGCTTCGGATCCACTTCGTCCAAACTTTTGGGAGCGTCTTCTTTCGACTTGGGAGCCGAATA
>JAUIHU010000243.1 GCA_030432175.1 Verrucomicrobiia bacterium
GATCCAGAAAAGACTCCAGGAGATTTTGCCGCCTATCACACCGGTGGCAGCTGGCTGGTTTTGGGGGAAATCATACGGAGACTGAGCGGTCGTGGTGTGGAGGAAGTTCATCTGGCTTTTAGAGACTGGGTATTGGATCCGGCGGGTATGAAGGATTCATGGATCGGGATGACGGAACAGGATCTGGCTGGATACGAAAAGGCAGATCAACTTGGATGGCTGCATTACACCGCTGGATCGGATATTCGCGAACATCCGAAGCGGGACCAGCGTTCCGCGTTTCTGATAGCACAACCGGGGGGAGGCGCTCGTGGCCCGGTCAGAGAGTTGGGGCGATTTTATGAAATCATGCTTCAGGCGCTCGCTGGACAATCTGCCGATTTCCTTTCAAGGGAAGCAGCAAAAGAACTGGTGGAACGGCATCGCGGAGGAAGATTTGATGAAACCTTTCAATCCACTGTGGACTGGGGGCTCGGCTTCATGCTGAATTCGATTCAATACGGACGAGCCCCGTATCAATTCGGGCCCCATGCCAGTCCGGAGACGTTCGGGCACGGAGGATCTCAATGTTCCATTGGCTTTGCGGATCCGGAGAACCAACTCGTGGTCGCCTGGGTTTGGAACACCACCCCGGGAGAGCCGGCTCACCAACGGAGGAATGAAGCATTGAATCGGGCTGTGTATGAGGACCTTTCGATTGTGGGTGTGTAAAACATCATCAATCCAGTGCGCGTTGAATTCCTGTTTGTGCTCAGCTCGCCCTTTCGGGCGTGGGGGCCGAGCTGGAGCTCGGCGCTCCCAGGGGCTCCCGGGCGTGACCCAGGGTTTGACGGTTATCTTAAAAAACATTATTTCATAGGCTAAAGACATTCCTCTGAAGACCATGAGCATCATTCATCACGATTACCTGGAACGCCTGGTGGATCTGACCGATCCTGACCTGAACCGTATTTACAATCTGTCCAACGATGAAGCGCGCCAGCGACTGCTGGATCCAAATCCGGAGGCGGTTCGGAGTATTGAAGGATCATTCACGCTGGTGGCCAAAGAGGGGAAAGCCGTGAAGATGGCGCGTTCGATGGACCGTCCGTTGCGGTACTTTCTGGCGAAGCGGCATGAAGGGCCGGCGTTGATTGTCGCGGACCGCATTGACACGATTTATGATTGGCTGAAGGAGAATGGATTTGAGGATCAGTTTCACCCCAGCTACACGCGCATGGTTCCGGCTCACTATGTCACCACCGTTCAATTGGTGGGGTGTCCAGATCCGGACCCGGATTACGAGCGCTTCTTTACGCCGCAAAAGGAATCACTTCCTGTGGATCTGGATATCATTGGGGAGCGTTACATTCGCGCTCTGGAGTCGGAGTGTTTTAAATGGCTATCCGTTGTAGACCCCAAAGAGCCCATCGGCGTCTGCTTCTCTGGTGGCATTGATAGCGGGGCTGTTTTTCTGACTTTGTATCACTGTATGCTGAAAAAGGGCATGACTCCATCTCGCTTGAAGGCATTCACACTGACGATGGGAGATGGTCCGGACCTCGATCAGTCCAGAGAATTCCTCAAAGCGTTGGATCTCGAAATGTTTCTGGAGCCGATCCAGGCGAACTGGGACGACATCTGTATTGAGGAGACTCTCAAGATTGTAGAAGATTACAAGCCGCTCGACATTGAAGCCGCGTCAATGCTGATCGCTTTGTTGAAGGGGATTCGAAAAGAATACCCAGAATGGAAACATCTGGCGGACGGAGACGGTGGTGACGAGAACCTGAAAGATTATCCGATTGAGGAAAATCCGGAACTGACCATTCGCAGCGTTCTGAATAATTTGATGCTGTACCAGGAAGGTTGGGGCGTTGGAAAAATCAAACATTCGCTGACATACTCCGGCGGACTAAGTCGTTCCATTACTCGCGGGTATGCGCCGATGCGTCGTTTTGGTTTTGAAGGGTTCAGTCCGTTCTGCCTGCCGAACGTAATGGAAGTGGCGGAGAACATTCCTTACACTGATCTGACTGACTATGACGTTCCCAAACTATACTCCCTGAAAGGGGAAATCGTTTCCCGCGGCATTCAGGCGGTCACCGGACTGAAGATGCCTGTCTTTGAAAAAAGACGTTTTCAGCACGGCGCAACTGAGCAGGCGACATTGCGTTCCCATGTTCCGAATAAGGAAACCGAACTCCGTCGGAAGTACCATGGGTTTTATGAGTCCTGATCGTTTTAGAGAACACTCACGCTAAGACGCTAAGGCGCGAAGATTGGGAAACTGAAATGAGGATTGGTTTCATTCTCAACCCGTTAATATGAGCTTGTCGCATCTCGTATGACTCCGCAGGAAGTACAGAGCTTACGACCGGATCGGAACACATCGCTTCGAGTGGACCGGCCGGTCGGTTTTTTGTGGGAACAGGAACCCGGTCCGGATGGAGAATTGATTGATTCTGCGGTTTTGTTTCTCAGCAACCGGGAGTGCCCCTGGAAATGTGTGATGTGTGATCTGTGGAAGGATACTCTGACCGAAAGCGTTCAACCCGGCGACATTCCAAAACAGATCGAGTTCGCACTGCAGGAACTCAAAACGGCTGATCCAAATCGTTCTTTCGCCGGCGCCCAGATCAAACTTTACAATAGTGGCAGCTTCTTTGATCCGAAGGCCATTCCAACGGAAGATGATCCCATCATCACGGACTTGGTCCAGCGCTATGGATTCACTCGAGTGATTGTGGAATGTCATCCCGCATTCCTCGGCGATCGAGCGTTACGATTTCAATCCCTGCTGCCTTCAACAACGAGACTGGAAGTGGCCATGGGACTCGAAAGCATTCATCCGGATGTCTGCCGACAAATGGGCAAAGGGGTGGATGCGGAGAAATACGCGAAGGCGGCTCTATTCTTAAAAGAGAACGACATGGATCACCGGGCTTTCATGCTGGTTCACCCACCCTACATCCGCGACCGTAAATCCGCGATGGAATGGGGGCGACGGACTCTGAAATTTGCATTGATCCAGACCGAAGCCACATTCGTCAGCTTGATTCAAACACGAGGGGGAAACGGAGCCATGGAAAAGTTGGCGGAGGCCGGGGATTGGATCAAATCGACGCCAGCAGAATTGAAAGAGTTGAGCCGTTTTGGTATTGGTTTGAACGCAGGAAGGGTTTTGGTGGACAGGTGGGAGGGATGAAGGATGAAGACCGTAGGGGCTCGCCTTCGTGCGTGCCCTTCTGAAATATAACGAACAGAGAATGAAGGATGAAGGGCAAGAATGAAGGTTAAGGGTTGAGGGGAATTATTTTTGGTTTTGCGCCTGCGCGTCTTTACGTGAAACAAAAAAGAACCCAAAGCCAGTTCAGGCTTCGGGCTAATCCATTGAATATCTTAACAACTCCGGATCAAGGCATTTCGATAGCTCGGCGGTGGTAGAGGAATTCGAAGAGGTTTCCTTCATGGGGTTGATCCCAGGAAACTTTCATTGTCGAAACCGGGCCGAGGTTGAGTCGTTCGATCAGTGGCGAGGCCAGGAGTTGGCTACGGAACGCCGGATCTTCAGTGATAGCTGTCACCACTAGAGAAGGTCCCATCGCTTCGAGCATTTGCTCCTGAGGAACTTCAACGACAGCTGCATACGGGCAGAGGAACTCACGGTTGAAGAGCGGGTGCTCCGGTGAGTCACAATGAATCACGGTCGGACGCAGGTAAGCGCCTCCGGCTTTCTCAGTGCGTCTTGGTCCACCACGGTATTTCGCGGTGACGTCCTCAGCGCCTTCGTTTTCGAGTCCGTCTTCAATCGTTGCGTCAATGAACTCAGCCATTTTTGGATTAGCAAATCCAGAAAGCTTCGCGTTTTCGTCATCCGGTTCGGCAGGCTCAATAGGGCCCAGTTTTTGTGCAAGCGCGTCCGCGATTTCTTTCCCATATTTTGGAGTCACCACAGCGGATGCGTTAATGCAGCTGCGTCCACCGTTGTCTGAAATGGAAGAAACCATGATGTCGATGAACTCAGGCCATTTCTCCACCTGATCTTCGCCGATGATGATTTTGCTGTATCCCGGACCATGCACTTGCACAGCCGGATTGTTCGCGTAGCGGTCGGTGGTGGATTTGTCACCAAAGATCAACGCGCGTCCGCAGGATTTGAGGATTTCTCCAGCTCCTTCGTGGTCGGTTGGGTAAAATCCAAATGCCTCAGCCGGACATCCCGCAGCGATAAACGCCTGCATGATGCGGTAAGGAGTCCAAGGCTCTTCACGACCCGGCTTGAGAATGACCGGTATCTTCAGAGGAATCGCAGGGATCCAGAGTGAATTCACTCCCGGGCTGTTGCTGGGCAGAACCAGTCCGATGGATTGGGTCACCGGATAGAAACTCATACGCATTCCGTCCTGAATGCCCAGACCTTTGTCGATGATTTCCAGGTTCAGATTGCGGGTCAGGCCTTTGAGGATCGTTTCGATCTCAGCCATGACGGAGTAAACCTTGGCCATGTTACGACGCACCATCGCGTGAGGGAGTCCACTGGTGGCCGACAAGGTCTTGGTATAATCCTCCGGACTCTGCATGTGGCCCTGATCGCCAAGTGGCAGAGTTCCGTTCATGAAAAGTTCACCAGCTTTCTTGGTGATATCGATCAACTCAGCGCATGTGAAATTATTTAATGCAGCTCGGGATCGGTCGATTTTAGAGAGATCCTTTCGGATCAATCCAGCATTGGCCTGGCTGATCTTGGCACGGTTCCGTCACGGTGGCCTGCAACATCAATCTGGTCCAGACTTTCGTAAGTACGACCGCGACGCAGGACTGGGATATGGGGCAGTTCGCTCATTATTTATTACTATTCTTAATGGTTAGTTTTCTAAAACTTAACAGCTTTCTACCGCTCAAAACAAATCAGGCGGATTTCAATTTTTTCGAATTTGAAATGACTATAACCGCAAAAAACAAAACTTCACAGGCTTAGATAAACTGCATCCAATTTTTTACGGACTTTCTCGTCTGAAACAGGGATCGGACTCTTCAATTCCTGCGCAAAAAGAATCACTTTCCACTCTTCAATCGTCCATCGCGCATCTTCAATCTGCTCATACATTTCCATTGTCTGCCGTCCGGGGCGGCCGTTCCACTTTTGAAGAATCTGCTGGTAGCGATCCAGAGCCGGACGCAAGCGTGACAATTTCTCCCGATCCTTGGCGGGGTTGACGGATGCCCGTTCGGACCGGATCCGCATGGCTTCGAGATAACGAGGTAATTCGGCCAGCCTTTCAAAACTGACACGCTTAAGAAAATCAGTCGGGGCCAGAGTATTTAAATCCGCTTGCAGCCCCGGGTAGGGTTCACGTACTGCCAGTAATCGATTGCGAGCTTCCAGTACACGAAGAATACGGCACTGGATTTCATCCGCCAGTCCGACCAGTTTGCGACGGCTGTTCTGGATCAGTTCCAGAAAAAACCGCTGAGTCAATTCGGTGGGAATGGTAAATGTCAGGACATACTTTCGCGCGTGGTCAAAAGCCTGTTGACGCACTTCTTCGGACGATCCCAGCGCCAATAGATCCAGTCCGACCTTCTCCAGCTTTCGCAGGTCTTTCCACAACCAGCCCAAGTCCTTCTCCAACTCAATCTCCAGCAAACGTTTCACCCCGTTTCTGCTGGCTGCCTGAGATTCCTGAGCGGTTTTATAAAGTCGCACACATACATACTCATCCTGCAGAGCCACTCCCGGATACCCATAAATCGGCGCGCCGGAAACTTCCGTGACTTTCACTCGCTCCGGCAAATCTCCAAACGACCAGGATGACAAAGCGTCACGCTCCCACTGAGATGCCACCCGGTTCCAAACCGCAGCAGCTCCGGTGACTTCGTTTTTCTTCAGCTCACCGATCAAAGCGTCCAGATCCCGTCCCTCCTTCAGCGTTTTGCCTTTGCCATCGGTGATTTCAAATCGCAGTTTCAGATAGTCCGGTGTCTCCACCTCTGCCCAGTCCGAGGGTTGAATGACGATGCCATATCTCTGCCGGATCAGTTCAGCCAGACATTCTTTCAATGATCGATCCGACGGTTGCAAATCCGGAACCAGCGCCGCCACTGTCTGATGAATCGGGGTTAGTGGACGACGCAGATTCTTCGGCAAACCACGCAGCAGCGCCTCCACCTGATCCCGCCAATAGCCCGGTGTGACCCAGTCCATCGCGCTGGAATTCACTGAACGCGCTACTTCCACCGGCAATTGAACGGTCACGCCATCCTTTGCCTCACCCGGCGCATAAATGTATTTCAGCGGCGCCTTGTAATCCCCGATCCGAGCTTCGTCCGGAAAGGCTCTCGGATCCCACTCAATGTTCAAACCCTGGGTCAGGATTTCTTCCGTCAGACAGAGGAAATCCGGAACGTCCTTGGTTTGCTGTCTCAAGACACGATTCAGGTCGTGTAACGAAGAAACGTTCTCCAGACGCGCTGAGTAAAAATCAAAGAGTACCTGATCCAGGTTGCCGAGATCGTAATGTCGAGTGCGGGTCTGCCAGTTCTCAATCTTGTTGAGGACGTTTCGGTTGTGTTCGAGAAACTTTGGATTGGCTCGAAGATGGTCATTGATCAGCGCTTCACGAATGAATAACTCGGTGGCAAGCTTCGGCTGGACCGGACCATAAGGAACCCACTTTGCTGAAACCTCCACTCCATGAAGAACTACTCTTTCGCGCACCAGTACACGTTGGGATTTTTTATCATACCGAGGTTCGCGATGAGAAATCTTGCACGCGTGCCGC
>JAUIHU010000244.1 GCA_030432175.1 Verrucomicrobiia bacterium
ATTCCGACTATAGAGGAATCTTTCTCGCAAAGACGTACCATGGTATTTCCAAAAACCTCCTGATAGGCCGGAGGCGTTGGCGTGGCTGCGGGCTTTGCCGGTGGCTTATCTCCAGATTCTATGACATAAGGACCGGTGCCGTGGAATTTTTCAGGGTGATCCAGAGCCGCTTTGTATCCTCTTCCTTTTTGGGTCAAGACATGAAGCACAACAGGGCCTTCACAGGTCTTGGCGTATTCGAGAGAACTGATCAGTAAGGGAAGATTGTGCCCATCAATCGGTCCTAGGTAGCGCAGGCCCATTTCTTCAAAAATCAGACTGCTGCCGTAACCTCCACGACCATCAGAAGATTCGTCCTGAGGATTCTGGGTCAAACTGACTCCTGTAACGGCGCCTTTCAATGCTTCTTCAGCTTTATGGCCGAGTTTGATCGCCAAATCTCCTTTAGGGATACGTTTCAACCACTTTTGGAAATCTTTCTGGAGTCGGTTGTAGGAAGGATTGGTGATGATTTTGTTTAAGTAGGAGGCAATCGCTCCGACATTCTTGGCGATACTCCACTCATTATCATTGAGAATCCCAATGAATTTCTTGGTGGAGTGCGAAATATTGTTCAACGCTTCAAAAGAAATACCATTGGTCAGCGCAGCGTCTCCAAAAATGGCAACGACATTTTCGTCAGTTCCCTTTTTATCTCGGGCCGCCGCCATTCCCAGCGCCGCTGAAAGAGCTGTTCCAGCATGTCCAGCTCCGTAGCAATCATGCTCACTTTCAGATCGAAGAGCAAAGCCATTCAATCCGTCTGTTGTGCGGATGGTGCCAAATCTCTCTTTCCTGCCTGTCAGCAATTTATGAACATAACACTGATGGCTTACATCCCAGACAAACTTATCTTTGGGTGTAGAAAACACCGCATGCAGCGCCAAAGTTAATTCAACCACACCCAGATTGGGCCCGAGGTGCCCGCCGGTAACGGCCAGTTTAGTAATCAGCTCTTCCCGAATCTCCTCCGCTAAAGCTTCCAGTTGGTCCGTATTCAGCTTTTTAATGTGCGCAGGATGATCCACCATGTCCAGGTATCGACTCATATTCAGATTTTCGATTGTCTTGTGAAATTTTCAAACCTATTTGCCGTATTTCGTAAAAAGTATCTCAGTTTTCAGCAGTTCAGGAATCACCAGCTTGTACATCCCCTTCCAGATCAAGAGCCTCTAGTCGTTGCTTTTCGAGTTTCTTGATGGTTAGCTCGGCATTCTTAAGCCTTGTCTGGCAAATCTGGTTCAATTTCATTCCCTCTTCATAAACACGTATCATTTCATCCAGAGCAAGTTCTTCGGATTCCAGGGATTCCACAATGTTTTCCAGTTTTTCCATCGCCAGCTCAAACGGGACCTGGTCTTCAGCATTATTCTCGGACTTCTTCACACGTGCCATAAAAAGAAACAATCTAAAGCAAAAGCTCACCGGAGTCCAGAGCGCTCGTTAATATCCAGTCGGTTTATCGTCCAATTAATAATCACGTTCGAGCAGATAGTGCGCTAAAGCTTTGAGAGACACAGCTTTAGAACCAAACATGCTTAAAGCCTCGTATGCTTCCTGGGTCAAACTGGATGCCATTTCTCTGGATTTCTCGATGCCCACCAGTGATGGATAAGTAGCTTTGTTCGCGACTTCATCTTTCCCCGCTGTTTTGCCCAATTTCTCAGATGTTTGCGTGATGTCCAATAAATCATCCACAATTTGGAAAGCCAGACCAACTGATTTCCCGAATTTTGATAGCGCTTCAAGTTCTTCGCTACTGGCGTCTGCAGCCATCCCTCCCAGTCGAACCGAGCATGTCAGCAGAGCGGAGGTCTTCCTGAGGTGAATATATTCCAAATCCTCCAAACTCACCTCTTGCCCCTCAGCCTCCAGATCTGCGGCCTGTCCGGCGATCAATTGCAGGGATCCAGACGTTACCGCCAGTTCTTTCACCGCCGTAGCCGCCGTAAAACCTGATGTCCCTGGCCAATCTGCCAGAATTTCAAATGCCTGAGTCAGCAAAGCATCCCCAGCCAAAACCGCCATGCCCTCTCCATAAACTTTGTGATTCGTCGGTTTCCCTCTTCGATAATCATCATTATCCATTGCCGGAAGATCATCATGGATCAACGAATAGGTGTGGATCATTTCCACAGCCGCAGCCATTCTCGCGGCGTCTTCCCATTTACCTCCACATGCCTCTACAGCAGCCAGGCACAAAGCGGGGCGCATTCGTTTTCCGCCCGCAAACAGTGAGTAACGCATGGATTGATGCAACTTGGCCGGCCGGGTTTGTTCGGAGGGAACCAGCGAATCCATTTGATTCTCTGTGAACTGAACAACGCGTTGAATGTATGTTTCTAAATTAAATGATGACTCAGTCTCATTCATGCCAATGTGATAATTAAATAAAACAAGATTCTTGTGAGGATTCCTGCCCTGCTGTCCTGCATGTCATGGATCGTACCCTACATTATCCGGAGAATCTGTCTCAGAACATCCGATCTAAAAAATTTGATTGTCTTTAATTGAGGAAACACGCATTTTCTTCCTTCTGGACGCTCACTGAGGACCATTTGATTTTCGATTGTGCATCGAAATCTCCCAGTGATTCAGGATTTACCAACTGTTAAACGCGCCGGAGTAAAGCGGATTCCTGACAAATTGTCAAAGCTCGGCATTTGTTGTTTTGGAAAATCATGTTCATTGTCCAAAAAAATGTTTCTGATTACTTCGGTTGGATCCGGTGTCTAACAACTTGATCAAGAGGATTGCGAATTGAAAAGTGAACTGGTTTTAAAAGCGTTGGAGAAAATTGTTAATCCCAACGTGCTCGTGAATTTAGTATCTCGTCGCGTGCGGGAATTGAACAATAACAGCCGACCGTTGATTGACGCTCCTCCCAACATGGGAGTGGCGGACATTGCATTGACCGAGTTGATTGAGGATAAGCTGAAATGGGAGTATTCTGAAAGATCACCGGACGCGCCTGTCAAGCGTCGACGTCGACGTCGGTCATCCTCCAAGTAAAGGATGTCAGCAGCTTGGCAGCATTTCGTTTTAACGAAGGCGATTCAAATCTGAATCGCCTTATTTTTTCCGCTGATTCCTCACTCATTTTGGTTTAACTTAGCCTTTAGAAGCGTCTGAAAGATTTGAATGAAAGCCAAAAATGCCATTATTTTAAAGAATTCCAAAGCGCGTCGGGATTATGAAATTCTGTCGAAGTATGAGGCTGGTATTGCCCTGAAAGGAACCGAGGTGAAGTCTCTCCGAGATGGGAAAGGACAGATCAGTGAGGCTTATGCCAAGATAGAAAATGGGGAGATATTTTTATTAAATGCCCGCATTGATGAATACGCCAACAGTCTCTACTTCAACCACGATCCCAAAGCCCCCCGGAAACTGTTGCTGAAAAAAAATGAGATTCGAAAAATAGAGTCTGATGCTGAGGGAAGAGGAATCTCATTGATTCCACTTAGCCTTTATTGGAAGGAACAAAAAGTGAAGGTCGAATTGGGTGTTTGTCGCGGTAAGGTGGAATATGACAAACGAAGAACGATTCAGGATCGTGAAACAGAACGCGGCCTGAAACGTGTTATGATGGCACGCGTCAAAGGAAGATGAAGGATGAAGAATTCCTTAAACCTTAAATATCAATAATTTTCCTAGCCCTCTGGGCGGCCCGTATGTAGCAAAGGGAGCTAGCTCTGGTCCTATGGCCGCCCCGTGCACGACAGACCCGTTCTCACACAAAATCAAAAAAAAGGTTGGGCGGTCAATAAACCACCCAACCCCCGTGAATATTATGGTCTTGGCAATTCAGTGACCCGGAAGAATCCGGAATCTCCTGTAGCCGGTGTCGTCAGAGATCTGGATTCGGTAGGCGACCCAACAGGACTCCATCCGCCAATACTGACCTGCTCACGCATTTCAACCTGAAAAGGTGGTTGTCCACCAATCCATTCAAGAACTACGTCAGCTCCTGAAAGCCCGATAGATGTGATTTCGATCGGATCGGTCGGAGGAGGAACATCCGGAAACGGCACAGCTGGAATTCCAGCAGCGCCTGGAGCGCCCAGTTCGGCAACTTGTTCCGGTGTAAGTTGCTCATCGCGAATCTGGATGCTGGCAACATAAGCTCCACCACGCTCACCGTCATTGTCGGCGAACAACGCCAGAACGTCACCAAAGGTCTGACGCCCATCCAGGCCACCAATGGTTCCACGATCACCCTGGTTACTGTGGCGAACTCCATCAATGTACTTGATGAACTGAGGAGGATCAGCTGAGAAATCAGCGGCAATAACGTAACGCTGCCACTTTCCGTCAACAGCTTTTACTGTTGGATCGTCCGGATCATCCGGTTCGTACCCGTTTCCACCTTGTCCCCAGCCACCGTCGTTGAATCGGATAAAGCTGTCGCCGTCATTCTGGTTGGTTGGATCATCCAGGTTGACGATCGAAGCAAATCCCGGACCTCTATCATACCAGTAAATGTCCATTGCCAAGGTGTACTGGTTGACTTTGGAGCCACCCCCATTTGGCATGATTCCGGGAGTCATCAAGTAACCCAGGTTGTTAGATCCTCCGACAGGGACTTTCATTACCCAGGCATCTTCGCCATTGATTCCATCAATTCCGAAATCTGCGGTCGTGCCGAATTCTGTTCCGGCAGCGGTTGTTCCCTCTGGACCATCGAAGTATTCCAGAGGCATACCCAGCTCAGCGCTCAGGTTGCCATCGCGGAAGTTCCATTGTCCTCGAACATTAATTTCGGGAATATCCAGCGGAATCCCTTCCGGCGCCGCTCCGCCCAGTGCGAAGACTTCGCCTGCTGTCAATTGAACGTCCCGAATTTGCACGGCAGCAACCAGAGCTTCACTTCGCTCTCCGTCATTGTCTGCGAACAGAACGATTTGCTCCGCAAGAGCTTGACGTCCATCCAGTCCTTGTATGGTTCCACGATCACCCTGGTTGGAATGTCGGCGTCCATCAATGTATTTGATGAATTCTGGTGGATCTTTACTCAGGTCCGCAGAAATCACCAGCCGGTGCCAGCGTTCCAGTTCTACTTTGACTGAAGGTTGATCGGGTTCATACCCGTTTCCGCCTTGTCCCCAACCCCCATCATTCCAACGGAGAAAACTCTCGCCGTCGTTTCTGTTGGTTGGATCATCCAGGTTCGCGATCGAACTCCATCCACCTCCGGATTGGGTATAGTAAACATCCATAACCAGTGTGTACTGGTTGACTTTGGAACCGCCTCCATTGGGCTGAATCCCGTGAGTCATCAGGTATCCAAAATCATTGGAATTTCCAGCGGGTGTCTTCATAACCGGAACGTCTTGTCCACGTATTCCAGATGCGCCAAACTCAGAAGCCATTCCAAATTGGGTTTCAGCTGCCGTAGTTCCCTCGGGTCCGTCGAAATACTCCAGATTGGAGCCAATGGAAGCGTTGAGTCCATCTGTGAAATCCCAGGAACCGCGAACGGAGCTTGGAAGTTGTACACCGGAGGAAGAAGGTCCGCCAAGAGCGGCGATTTCTTCTGCAGTCAATTGACCATTTCGCACCTGGATACTGCTAACATAGGCCAAACTGCGTTCTCCGTCGTTATCCGCAAACAACACGGCGATTTCCCCCATGGTCTGACGTCCGTCGAGGCCACCGATCACACCACGCTCATTTTGGTCCGAGTGACGCACCCCATCAATATACTTAATGAACTGTGGTGGATCTGCAGATAGATCAGCGGCAATGACCAGCCGGTGCCAGGTTTGGAATTCAACTTTCACTTCCGGATCATCAGGTTCATAGCCATTGCCACCTTGCCCCCAGCCTCCGTCGTTCCAGCGGATAAAGCTGTCACCGTCATTCTGGTTGGTCGGATCATCCAGGTTGGCGAGTGAACTCCAACCGCCACCTTGCTCGTCATAATAGACGTCAAAGATTAATGTGTACTGATTGGCTTTAGATCCGCCACCGTTGGGTTCCACACCATGACGCATCAAATATCCAAAATTATTGGAACCGCCAGCAGGGGTTTTCATCACAGTCGCAGGAACGCCGTTAATATCAGGGATCCCGAAGTCTGTCGTTGTGCCGAATTCTGTCTCAGCAGCTGTGGTTCCATTTGGACCATCAAAGTATTCCAGCGGAGCGCCAATTGTTGCAGCCAGACCATTACGGAAATCCCATTGGCCGGTAACCTGGATTTCATTCCGAGCATCCACGGTGAAATCCCAGCTGTGGCTGACGGATTCACCATTGGTCCCAGCATAGGTGAGGTCAACCATATAGGTCACTTGTCGGCTGACGTTGGTGTCAGGTTGATAAGTAACAACGGTTGTTCCACCGTTGGCATTCACTTCAGGAGTAACTGCTGATCCGTTCAAGCTCAACTGGATTGAGGCTGCGTCCAGCGCTACTGAATCATCAACGATAGTGATTTGTATTGGATCTTCAGGTGAGACTCCTTCGGTTCCTGGTTGTGGGAGAACCTCTTTAACAAAAGGCAGACTGACTTCTGAACTGCGTTGGAAAGCGTTCAGAGCCTGAGCGCCATTTCCATTAATCAGGGAGCGCTCTCCGGAAATCGGATCAGATGAACACCTCCGCCAACCTCCTGTCAGTGTGGCTGAGGTCGGGCGAGCGTCAGATCGAGATCGGAGAAGAAGAAGCACGTCTTTCCTGAATCGGGCATCCGGGCCCTCCACGTAACCTACTTGAGTATGCCT
>JAUIHU010000245.1 GCA_030432175.1 Verrucomicrobiia bacterium
GGAATGGGTCAACCAGGAGACGACGGATTTTTGGAAATTTTCTTCTCCCAGTTCTTTGAGTCGTTGAGCCAGCCGACCGAGCCATTGAGTGGCTTCTTTTGGGTTCACACTGCGTTCGATACGGATCAGGAGTCCTGCCAGGTTGTCAGGGCTGGGGAGTTGATAGTTCGGCAGATGGAGTTGGTCGATGAGAAAGTATTGGGATTGTGGTTGCCAGGGAGACAACTCTTGCGGTTCATTCTGTTGTGTCTGATGAAAGCTCAGCGGCGCATTCCAGGGACGGAGTCCGTTGTAGAGGACGATGGGGAATATCCTTGGCAGGTCGGGAGCTGTCATTCTTCCTGATCGGTGGATTTCTTCAGACAATAAAGCGCTATATGAACATAGCCTCACCGGCATGATGGGATCGGGGTGGGTTTGGAATTCTATCAACAAAACAAACTGGCTCTGTTTTTGTTTATCCTCACTTTGGACGTTGCAAAGCCAGGCGATGTCATTATCTCTCCGAAGGAGTTTGTTTTCATCGATCCAGGAGCCACTAACTTTTTGAATCGCTTTTGGCGGAGGCTCTTTGCTTGGATCAGTGGTGTAAGGAAAAAAGGCGTGAACGAAATCCCTCACCAGAATGGCGTGGGAGAACAATAGTTTATAGCCGGCGTCTTGCTTAGGCATTGTCTGGAATGTTTGGATTTAAAAGGAAACAAATAAATCGGACCTCCTTGGTTCGATGCATACAAAATATTCAGAAGTGAAGATTTGGCAAGTGAAGGAGTGGATAAAATTAGAATTTTTTGACACCCAAGTTTTATCGGCTCTCCCTATGACGCCAATGGTCAGTTAACGCAGGACGGTCTTTGGGACTACACCTGGAACATTCCAATAAGCGGCAGCAGGACAAAACAAAAAGGACCGATTAAAATCCGATTATTGCCTTTGGTTTCGTTTCGGTATCGCTCCAGCGCTCACCTACACTGCACCAAAGGCAATGCAAAACAGACCATTACTAGAAACACAAAACAATGAATCAGACACTTCTCGAATCCGGGATTTTTAATTGTCGTCTGACCGAAGAAATAATTGACGTTGGACAGAGCGCTATTCTCAATAATTTCATACTTGGACAATACTCAACACAGCTAGCATCTTGGCAGAATTTTCACGAAAAGAATCTTTGGCGCCCAAATTCTGCCCCGCTCCAACGGAGAGCCGGTGGCTGGGAAGTCTTACGAGTACACTTTTGATGACATTGGCAACCGCACTGCCACCCAATCCAGATGAGATGTCAGTGGCGCGAACCCGCTCACCGTGAGCGTCATCTTCAGACTGTATCTTCGTGAAATTGTTGTTATATCAAAATCTTACCTCTTACATCCCTAGTTAATGTCCTTCATTCCGCAGAACGGTGATGAAAGCGATTCGCGCCATCGGACTCTAAGTTTGAGAAATCGTTCAAGTAATTTCTGAAGGAGTTTCGTCTTTGATGAGCAAGTAGGCATGATAACTGATTTTTCCTAACATCTGATAAACATGCCAATGAGCCATGGCTAACGCTGAATCAAACGCGGCTTTGCCAAAACGTCTGAGCGCCTCCGGTTCAAATCGCAACAACCGAGCAACTTGAGTTAACGCAACTGAAGAGCGTTGCGAAATGGACTCGTAATGTTCGGCGAATTCACCACCGATCTCTTGCTGCTGTTCTATTCGGAACCCAGTTCCTAGAAAGGCTGATTCTGTTCGTTCTTTTGATAGTCCTTCTGGCGCAAATGCAAACCGCTGATTTAGTTCGGCGAGTTCACGAGGCTCTATCAAATCAGTCGAGTAAGTCGCCAGGACGACCATACATCCACCAGGTTTTAGAACACGAAAACACTGTGCCAGAGCTTGTTCAATTTCCTGAATATGGACCAGTACGCCCCGGCACCAAACGGCGGAAAATTCACCATCTGTTAATGGCATTTGCTCAAGACTTGCCTGAACGAGATCGACTTTCGAGTTCCAACTAAACTCCTTCAACTTGTGACTCAAAACGCTAAGGTTTGCCTCGACCGGATCCAACGCTGTGATCCGGTTAGGAAATCGCTGCAACAGTTTCAGCGTGTGAGTTCCATCACCACAACCGGCATCCAGAATTTTAAACTTGGGATCCAGCTCCTGCGTTCCCAGCATCTCTAATAAAATTTCCGGCGTTCGTGGCGTCCTGCGACTACTTTCTGCATCAAGCCAACGATGGAGCGATTCGGATTCCAAAGTGTTCTCATAGACATGCTTGACATTTTTGTTCTTGTTCATTGGAACGATACTATCTAACCGATAACTTACTGACACACAAATCAACGGCAAGATAATTCAAGATTATTAAAATCGGCAGAGCTTTGTCAGCCAGTGGCCAGAGTTGTTGGGTGATTGGCAGATGGGTATCTCAATGGAGACCTGAACTCCTCCACCAGGCGACTTCGGGTTCAATATAAATTTTCCTCCTTGCTGTTCCACACGGGATTGAATGGACTTTAATCCCGTGGACCCGGTTTTCTGGAATGCTTCAGGCGACATTCCCACTCCGTTGTCAGAGAGGTTCATTTTAATCCTGGTTCCTTCTATCTCTCTAAGTTGGAATTCGATCTTGGTGGCTTTTGAATGTTGTAGAACGTTGGATAGAAGATTTTGTGTCATCAAAGCCCAATCGCGTTTAGCGGAGGAGCCTAATTGCAAGGGAATCTCTGAATCTTGAACATTAATGTGGACTTGCACTGGTGTTTTTTTGAAGAATTCAGTCACCAGATAACTCAGGAAGTCTGCTAAATCATTAAACGTGCATGATTCAGGTTTAGTGCACCAGATGAGTTCCCGCATTTTTTTCGAGGACTCCTGGGTCAGACCAGTGAGATCCGACAATAACTCAAGGTCGGGTTCCGCTTGAAAACTTTTCGCCATTTCTAACCGCATGTTCAATCGTGCCAGGGTGGATCCCAGGTCATCATGTATGTGTTGTGTGATACGAGTGCGCTCAGCTTGAATTGCCAGGTTATTCTGAGCGGCCATTTTAGCTCGCCGACGTTGATCAATATAAATAATGATTAGAAAAACTATAGCCAAAGCCAGTATAACTCCCATGACTTTGAATGTTTTTGTTTGGTAAAAGAATGGCAGTATGTGAAATCTATACACTGTTGATTCAGGTTGAGACATACCATTCCCGCTGATCGCTTTCACTTCGAATTGATAGGAACCAGGGGGAACTTTACTGAAGATGGCTACATTGTATGGATGAGGATCGCTCCACTGATCTGAAAACCCTTTAAGACGATGTTTGTATCGTATTTTATTGGAGGGGGAAAGATTAGCAGCTGAAAAATTAAAGCTCAGTGTTTGCCCTGATCCTTGAGGCAGTTCATTGCTGATGCCGTCATATTGAATCGGTGAAAAGTAAGGGTTGCTGAAGAATATACTGTCACCGCTGAATACTTTATTGATATTGGCAAATGGGGCTGGTGGGCTTTCTTCCGGAACCTCTTCAGGATCAATAGTGACAATGTTCAGAATCATTTCCAGGTGAATCAACCCATTTTCATCGACACCAGATCGGGGATAAAAAATGTACTCGCTGGAGACATTTTTAAGTCCTGATTTAGCATCCAGCATTTTAGTGATCAATGTTTCTGTTTTTCCTTTGACGTATTGTGCTAACCTTTCAGCTTTCACAATCAGAATTCCATGGTTAAGCCCAAACCACAGCCGGCCCTGATTGTCTTCAGTTACAGATCGATAGTGATGAGGTCCGGGGTGAGATCCGTTTTCCGGCCATTTCCTTTGGAATACTTTAAATTCGTCCCCCCTGGCTTCGATTAAACAAATTGAAGTCTCCGAAGCAGTCCAAATACGACCATTTTTGTCTTCGAAAATCACGGTGGCATTTTGGGGAGAGTTATTAATCCGTTGTGATTCAAACTGCCCGGAGCGCCAATTGAAAATGTCGGTAATAATTCCGGATTCTACGCCTGCAATCCAGACATTGTCATTGGAGTCCACCCAAATGGCGCGAACCTCTTCCTCGAAGGGCTCCGAGGAATTGTTGGGGGTCCAATAAGAAAATTCAGATTCATCTGATCTTTTACAAAGGACTCCTTTGTCGGTAGCCAGGAATATTCCATTCGTCTCGCTGATTCCGGCAGAGTGGAGATACTGAATGCCCTCAGGAGCCTCTGGACTGAAATACCATTCAATCGTATCTATGTGATCCGTCTTTAACAAAACTGCAAATCCTGGCGCTTCGATGGCGGCGCTCAATTGAGTTCTGTAGGCTTCCGTTGGTTCAAGCGCATAATAATGAAACTGAGGTTCAGATTCTATATGTCCCAGAGGGGTGAATAAGTGGGCTCCAGAAATTATTGAAGGTACAACATTTTGTAGAGTTCTCCTGTAGTGTTCAGGAAGGTTATCAAGCTTCTGCATGTCGCTTAAGCCCATAAAATTATCTCTGGCCCCCTCGTCTTTCGCTGGCGTTTTTATGAATCGGTGAGATTTGGAAACTCCCACATGAAACTTTTCCATGATGTCATGTGGGGTTGTATTGTTTTCAACCAATGGTGGACTGAACATCAGCGCTCCTTCAGTCCCCAGAATTGCCCACACATTTCCTTCACGGTCCTCCATGAATTCTACAGCTTTGAGATTTTTGGGAAAAGAGCTGTATCCTACGGCGCTGCTTTCGTTTATATAAAACAATCCACTTAGATCATCTGTGTCCTCTTCAAGATGTGAGAGATTGTTATAAGCCCAATATCCAGGGTTGAAGTTTCCGTTGAAAATAGATAGTTGATCTGCTTTCTGGTGGAATCCAAACGCGCTTGTTACATTCAATTGCAAATCCATGTGCCGCAATCCTGATGCCGTTAAACAGACTATTTCATCTTTGTTGTTTCTGATCAGTGTACCCATTCCGCTATCGGGATTGGCGCTGTACGACATTTGATCAAGAACCGTATTCCAACGAATCAATTGCCCGGATGCAGCAGCTAAGGCAATGTTATCCGTCAAAGGTAAAACAGACCCGATTTGATTTGAATAGGTATAAGGACCTCCCCAGTTCGGATTCAGATCTTCAACTGACTTCTTAAAAAATGATCCGTCGGGGCGTAAACAGTAAATAAATCTGGAGTCCAGAACCCAAATCGCCCCGGACTCGGATTGCGCCAATCCGCTAATTGGAAGCTGAGTCCGGTTTTGATCCTGGTCATCCCATGTTAATAGTGTCCTTTGGAATCGGGTCCCATCGAAAATAAACAGTCCATCCGTCTTCGTTGCTACAGCAAGTCGACCATCTGAAAGCTCCAGTAATTTTCTGACATTGTTATCCGGAAGCGGTGGATTGCTGTGAGTATGGAAGTTGACGAAAGTAGATCCATCAAAGCGACTCAGCCCGGCAATCGTTCCGATCCAGATAGCTCCGTCAGAAGTTTGTGTGATACAACGTGTGGCATTATGTGGAAGACCGTCGGTGGCGGTAAAAGTTCTTTTATAACCCCCGGTCATGATTTTGGGTTTAAAGAGTTCTCTCCGAATGAATCGGTCTTTGTGCCAGTTCTCTCGCTGCTCCGGAAAAATTCCAAATTGCGTCCTGCTCGAATCTTTCACCAGGTTGCCAGTCAACATGGGGCCCATATTGGTTTGGATCCAGCGAATATTCTGTGCCGGATCTCTCGCTGGAAGCCTTTTATGTGTGAGAATTTTCCATTCATGGTTCTCAGTGCGTTGCATGGAAAAAACACGCCTTCTGACCACGTAGTCCTTAAGTGGATGGAACTGAGTCATGGGCATTACGATTCTATGCATAACAACATGGCCATAGAACGTCATTGTGTCAGGATCGTACGTCTCGAAAACAAACTTTGAAGTGAAGTTTCCGTTTTCAAAAAATCCCATATAGATCGAGCCGACTCTGGGGAAGTCCGGCGAAATCCCTAATTCTTTTTCGTGGGTTGAAAGTTCAAATCCTTGTGATAAGCAGATTTGACAGGCTGAACAAAATATCCAGATCAACAAAATGGTTCGTTGTATGCCCATGACAAAGATTGAGATAAAAAATGCTGGAGAATGGGCAGCCCGAGTTCCTTGATACTCCGGAAGCCCTGAAAGCATGGAATTGAGTTGAGTGCTGCTTGCGTTATTCGGAAGCAAAATCAGGGTTCGACTTTCGCTTGTGGATTCCTATGGAATTACCATCTGGATCCCTCACAAAAGCCATGTGGCAAACCGGGGTTTCGATTGGACCAAAATTAAAAACAACGCCAGCTTCTTTCAGTTCAGCGATGGCTGCATCAAAATCGTCCACTTCAAGAGCTGCGCTGCATCCTTCCTGACTTGGGTTCATTCCGGTAACGCTTCCAATCGCAAGCGTCCCTTCGCCAATGTCATATTCTACCCAATGCGCTCCGTCGTCCATTTTATGGTCCATTGTGGCTTTGAGCCCAAGAGCGCCTTCATAGAATGAGCGAGCGCGTTCCATATCGGTGACCGGGTAACAAGTGAAGGCGATTTCCTGAATTTTCATTGATACTACAAGATTAATATTAGGAGTCAAAACGTCATCATCCAACGATAATTTTCGTGTGTCAATAAATCGCGATTGAGTGACAAGTGCGTGACTTCACATATTTGGCGCTGAAGTGTCAATGCTTCTTCAAAATCCATCTCATATAAATCTAACCCATAATGTGTAAAAACGGATCAGCTGCCTGATATTTTTAAGGTAGTTTATTGAAG
>JAUIHU010000246.1 GCA_030432175.1 Verrucomicrobiia bacterium
ATCGGCGGCCGGACTATTAGATCAGGTGAATCATTGAATGATTACAACTCCTTCTTACAACCTTGAGACGGTTTTTCTGGTCCTGATGAATCGATTGACTTATGGTTATAAAGTCAAAAGCGACTCATCAAACGATTTAATTGGCCAACAACCCCTGACCCCTTTTTAACCAAGAGATTACATGGAAGCCCGTTTTGACATCACTCCCAAGCCGATATTAAAGCAGGATGTCCGCATTATTATCGCAGAAGATGATTCCGGACATGCGAGCCTGATCCAGAAAAATATTCAAAGGTCAGGGATCACTAACCCGATCACCCGCTTCAGTGACGGCCAGGAGGTATTGGATTTTTTTGAATCATTTAAAGAAGGCATGGATCCGAATTCATTCCTGATATTACTCGATATTCGGATGCCAAAAATGGATGGTGTGGAAACGTTAAAGCGTATCAAGCAGGATCCGGAATTGAAAAGTATTCCGGTAATTATGCTGACTACGACGGATGATCCTGAAGAGGTTCGGCGCTGTCATTTCCTGGGTTGCAGCAATTATATTGTGAAACCGGTAGATTATTTGAAATTTGCCGAAGTGATTCAGCGAATGGGACATTTTATTTCCATCATTCAAACCCCTGAAATACGATTTGCCGCCGGGTCTGGATAGAACACGCCTTCTTCTCATGTCTTAATAGCCGGCGAAGGCCAATAATGAATGCTTCCCGAAGGTATTATACACGTCAGTTGTACGGATCTAACGATAGTGGATCCAAAGGTGAACGCCGCAAACAAAGGCAGCAACCTCCCAGCGCGAGCTGGAAGCGAAGTGAATCTCCTGGTGTTATCCTGATTTTGGATGATGACACCGCTCTGTTGCGATTGATGGAAATTCGTCTGCAAAGGGAAGGGCACAGAGTACACACTTGTTGTGAAAAGGAGCAGGCTTTGGAATGGCTCCATCGAAATAAGGCGGATTTACTGTTTCTGGATTTAAAGTTGGATGGCGAAGACAGTTCCGACTTTCCCACCAAGCTTTCTGAGCACGGGCATTCCATTCCATTTCTGGTGATCACCGGGCAGGGTGACGAGAAAATTGCTGTCCAAATGATGAAGCAAGGCGCACTGGATTATTTGGTGAAAGACATCAAATTCCTGGATTTTGTACCAGCTGTTACGTCCAGGGCGCTGCATCAGATTCGTCAGGAACGACAGTTGATTGAGGCTGAACATGCGCTCAGAGTCAGTGAAACCAAACTTTCCAGAGCACAACGTATTGCCCACCTCGGTAGTTTTGAAATCAATCTCCCTTTGACCCCGAAATCACATTGGACCGGTTCACAAGAAACTGCGCGGATGATTTCCAAAAATTCCTTTGATGACCTGCTCAAGATGAATCTGGAGGATTTTATCTCACTTCATGTTCACCCGGCTGATCAGAGTCTTTTTCAGCAAAGGATTGAGCAGGCAGTGGATTCAGTAGAGCCAATACAGTTTGAATTTAGATTGATCTGCAGGAATTTAGAGGTCCGAGTCATGCAGAGTTCGGCTGAATCAAATTATTTCCATGCAGGCGCATCGGGGCAATTGACTGGCACACTGCTGGATATCACCGATCGCAGGAAACTGGAGGAAGATATTCTAAAAATCAGTGATTGGGAAAAAAAACGCCTTGGACAGGATTTGCATGACGGCATTTGTCAACACTTTGCAGGCATCGAATTCATGTGTGGAGCCCTGGAACAGAAATTGCAAAACAAAGGTGACAACAGCGCCACTCGGTCCATCGGTGATATTCGGCGCCTTGTCCGGGAAGGCATTCAGCAAACCCGAGCGCTCGCAAGAGGATTATCCCCGGTTGAAATGACAGAAGATGGGTTGATGGATGCATTAAAGTCATTGGCGCTCAATACAAAACAAATTTTCAGGGTCGATTGTGAGTTTCGCTGCGAATCGCCGGTTTTGATCCCAAACAATGAAACCGCTGTTCACCTTTTCAGAATTGCGCAGGAAGCTGTCAGCAACTCGATTCAGCATGGCAAGGCAACTCACATCATTATCCGATTTCATAAGGCAGCCAATTCAAAGATCCATTTATCTATTCAGGACAATGGGTCCGGGTTTCAGGAGGGATCTGAAAAAGGTCGTGGCATGGGGATGCGGTTGATTCGTTATCGTTCGAATATGCTGGGTGGATCGGCGGTCTGGATGAAGAACAGCTCTGAAGATCCAGGTTTAACGGTGCAAGTCATATGCCCTTTCCCGCATTAGAGTCTAAAGAACAGCATCAATGAGTCTAAATCAGCAGAAAATCCAGATCGTGATTGTGGATGATCATCCGATCATGAGACAGGGGGTTAAATTACTCCTCGAAAATGAACCCGATCTCCAGGTTTGTGGAGAGGCCGAGAAAGCTTCAGATGCCATCCAGGTTATAGAACAAACTCAACCTGAACTGGTCATCATCGACCTGACACTGGCACAAGGCAGCGGACTTGAGCTGATTAAAGACCTGACCAGTCGCTTTCCGGAGATTCTATCCCTGGCTTTGAGTATGCATGATGAAAACCTTTTCGCTGAGCGGGTGATAAAAGCAGGAGCCAAGGGTTATGTCATGAAACAGGAAGGGGGGGAAAAACTTTTAACTGCGGTTCGAAAAGCTCTTGCGGGGCAGATTTATGTCAGCGACGCTGTTGCAGCCAGATTGATTCAAAATTTATCCCAACCAAAGTCTAAAACCAAATCCGGAAGGTCGCAGTTGGAGTCACTGACGGATCGAGAGTTTGAAGTTTTTCAATGGACTGGTGAAGGTAAAAGCTCACGTGATATTGCGGAATCTCTGAATCTCAGTGTGAAGACAGTCGAAGCGCATCGTTCTAATATCCGTCGCAAACTGGACATCAAAGACGCCACGGCTCTGGTACGCTTTGCAGTGAGATGGGTGGAAACTCAAAAAGTGGATTAGTCTGCTGATGCTTGCGCTAATCCTGTTTGCTCAATGACTGGTAGCGATCTGAGAGCCATGTTGAGTGGCTCTTAATTCAACAAAAAAGCAACTGCCTTCCCCTTCTTCAGACTCGATCCAGATCCTGCCTTTCTGTTTCTCCATCATTCGCTGGGTCATGGTGAGTCCCAATCCATCGCCTATGGTTGACTTGGGATTGAGTCGATGGAATATCTCAAAAACTTTTCCAAGGTATTCTTTTGCTATTCCCAGGCCATTGTCCTGGACCCGATAAATCACCTTGTCATGATTAATGGAAGAATCGATCCGAATTTTTAACGGCCTCGACGGGTTTCTGAACTTGATGGCATTATCGATGAGATTAGTAAAAACCTGATCCACTAGACGCTGATCACCAATACAATCATGCAATGGCTCCTTGACTACGGTCGCCTCGGAGGATTGAATTTGAAATTCCATTGCATTTAAAATATTTTGGACGATTTTATCTATTGGAGCTACTGAAAACTGAGGTTCTACTTTACCCAGTCTCGAATACTTCAGAAATCCGGACAACAACGCATCTATTTTCGTGACACCGGATAAAATATAATCAATCGCTTCGGGTACATCCCTGTTTAACAAATCACCCAAGCGGTTGAGTTCGCTACTGTCAATGTTATGCTCGTGGCTCAGGCGTCGAATCTCATTGCAAGCAAACTCCAGTTCCTTGCTGAATCCTTGAATATTCACCAGGGGCGACCTCAAATCATGGGAAGCAACATAAACAATTGTCTCAAGCTCACGATTTTTCTCTTCCAATGAAGCCGCTAAATCCCGGAGTCGATTCTCCTGCTCTTTTCGGGATGTAACATCTCGCGCAATACCTGTGAAATAAACGCCGTCATCTAACTCAAACCGGCCAACACTGAGGTCCATCGGAAACTGCGTCCCATCTTTCCTCAAACCAACGACTTCACGTCCGATGCCGATTATACTCGCTTGTCCGGTTTGGTGATAATTTTGAAGATAACCATTGTGTTGTTCACGATAGGGAGAAGGCATTAAAACCTGGATATTCTTTCCGATCAATTCATCAGCCGCATACCCAAACATTTTCTCGCCGGCAGGATTGATCGCATCAATCAAGCCATCGCCTGTAATAGTGATAATGGCTTCAACTGCTGTGTTTACCAGAGCATTGAGGCGACGAAAACTGCTGTTATCAGTGGCTTCCGGCTCCTTGGTAATGATCTTTTCAGGTACAGTCATGAACCACACACAGCTACAAACCTAAAACCTCAAGCGGCCATTTCTGTCATCGACCGGTATTCTGTCGGAGACTGGCCAGTGAACTTCTTAAATACCCGATTGAAATGAGTCAGTGATTGAAAGCCAACCTGAAAAGCGACTTCACTGACGCGGATTTCTGGTTCGAGTAACAGACGCTTGGCTTTCTGGATCCGAATTTTGGATACATATTCAGTATAACTTAAGCCCGTCGCTTTCTTGAATTGCTTACAAAGATAGTACGAACTGGTGTTGACCTTGCTGGCGACTTCTTTCAATGAAATATCCTCACCAATCCGTTCATGAATATACTGCTTGGCCCGCATGATGAATCCAGGAGCTTTCGTATCCATTCTGGAAGCAATTTCCTCGGCCATCGAGGTGAGTTGCTTGGCAAAAAACTCAAGAATCTGAAGCGCTGATTGGTATTGCTTCACTTCTACATTGGGAGTTTTTACCATATTCTTCAAAGTTTCCTGGATCTTATCCGCCAAACCGAGTTGCCGAAGTTTACTGGATAACAGTCGTGTTTTTTCAGATGTAATTGCTCCAACAAACACCCTGCCCGTTTTTAAAAATCCAATGACCTCACCAGAAAGTGTAATGGGAATGGCAGATTCGGAAGCTCCAAACGGACAGATTTCTGTCGTAGAACTTTTTTTGGCTTTCTCTAAAAGCCGCGTTTCAAATTCCATACACTCCGTGCAGGAGGCGCGACTCTCAATCAATTTGGAACAGAACCTGATCTGACAGGATTCGTCTGATTGGTTGATTGATTCCCAGGTCTCTAATTGAGTTCCACTGGAAGGAATCAAAGATAAATCCATTCCGGTCGTTTCGGTAAAGGCATGACTGTAATCCTTGAAGAATGAACTCTCGCTCAACTTCTGAACCAGGTCATGATGAAAAAATGTCTGTTCCATATTCAACTCCTTCTTTGAAACCGAGGACTCCAACCCTGGTTTCAAAACTCTGTATCGGTTCTCCGCAAAGTATTAAAGAGGAAATTGAACCGAAAAACCATTAGCTGGTTGCCTGATTCTATTTCATCCAATTGCCTGCTCTATCTAAGGGAATCCCCTAGAACGCAATTCACATGTTTTATTGGGCGCAACGAAAAAAAACCGACAGCCTGATGCGTGTCGGTTTTAATCTCTGCCATCTTTGGTCGGCAGTTTATGGAGAAAAAGAATGATTAAGATCAACTTTTTCCACGAACCAGTTTTTTCAAACTGGCAATTCCGTAGTCTCTATTCAGTTTACTGATAAAATCGCGACTGATTTCTTTAGGGCAAACCGCTTCACAACTATAGGTGTTCGTGCACGCGCCAAATCCCTCTTCATCCATTTGAGCCACCATCGCCAGAACTCGTTGATCTTTTTCTACTTTACCTTGCGGTAATAGATTCAAATGGCTGGCTTTGGCTGCAGTAAAGAGCATGGCAGATGCATTCTTGCAAGCAGCCACACAGGCTCCACAACCAATACAGGCCGCAGCATCCATCGCGCGATCAGATTCTTCCTTGTTGATTGGAATCGCATTCGCATCAGGGCATCCACCGGTGTTTACCGATATAAAACCACCCTTTTGAATGATCCGATCCATGGCGGTTCGATCAACGATCAAATCCCTTTGGACTGGGAACGGCTCCGCACGCCACGGTTCGATAGTGATGGTATCGCCGTCCCGGAATGAGCGCATGTGAAGCTGACAGGCAGTCGTTCCCTTCCGCCCTCCATGTGCAACGCCGTTGATCACCAGAGAGCAGGTTCCACAGATCCCCTCGCGACAATCGGAATCAAAAGCAACGGGTTCCTGTCCCTGCTCAATCAGGTTTTCGTTAACGACGTCCAGCATTTCCAGAAATGACATTTCCGGAAGGATGTCAGACACTTGGTAAGATTTGAAGTGTCCCTCTGCATTGGCGCTTTCCTGACGCCATATTTTCAAGGTCAAATTCATTACTTATAACTCCTTTGAATCATTTTGACTTCCTTGTAATTCAGCGCCTCTTTGTGCAATTTCGGCTTTGTTTTTTCGCCGGTGTATTCCCACGCGGCAACGTAACTATAGGCGTCATCATTCCTTAGCGCTTCACCTTCTTCTGTCTGGTGTTCTTCTCTGAAATGTCCCCCACAGGATTCATCACGGTGAAGAGCGTCTTGACAGAGCAATTCGCCAAATTCCAGAAAATCAGCAACCCGGCCTGCATGCTCAAGCTGCTGGTTGATTTCATTCTCCTGTCCGGAAACAAGAACACTATCCCAGAACTCTTCGCGAAGCTCCGGTATGCGTTTTAATGCTTCTTTCAAACCAGCTTCATTCCGAGCCATTCCACATTTTTCCCAAAGAATCTTTCCAAGTTCCCGGTGGAATGAAGTGACCGTTCGTTTGCCTTTGTTGCTCAACAAACGTCGAGTCATGTTCTGCACACCTTCACGCACTTCTTTGAATGCTTCGTGATCCGTACCAGGTCGGAATTGTGGATGAGCCGCAAAATAACTGCCAATGGTGTAAG
>JAUIHU010000247.1 GCA_030432175.1 Verrucomicrobiia bacterium
GGTCTCGCTGTAGCCGGCGCGGATCGTGATCTCCTCGGTCGGCTCGTAGATCAACCCGATCGACGGCAGGATGTCGTCCTGCTCGAAGTCCACGTCGGCCTCGGGGTCGCCGGGGTTCAGCTCCACGGGGCCCGTGGCGCCGAGCGGGTAGTAGACCGCCTCCTCCTCGGGCGAGTTCACGATGGAGATTCAGGCTCCCGTGGGTACTCCGTTGGAAGAAACGCAGCGGATCATGAGTCGGGTGGAATCGGCGTTGCTGGAGAACATGGACGGGATTCAATCCCTGTTAGTCACCTATGGATATGACATCACCAACCTCAACCGATCGGATGAGGGCGAGCATTCAGCGCGATTTAAGATATTGGTCGAGCCGGATTTGAATCCACGCGAAGCCGAGGAGCCGATTGCTGACAGATTGCGGAAAGCGATTTCACAAATCCCAGATGTTGAATTTCGACTTACTCGACCGGTGCTTTTTAGTTCTAAAGCTCCCATTGTTTTGGAAATCCATGGAGACGATTTAGTGGAGTTAAAACGTAAATCAGATCAGGCAGCGGCTTTGTTGGAAAAACTGCCTGAGTTGTCCGATGTGGAACCGACATTAAGAGAAGGCGCGCCGGAGATTCAGGTGATTTACGATCGGGAGAAAATCGCTATCTATGGACTGAATCTTCAGCAGGTTGCCAATCAGGTTCGCGATCTGGTCAAAGGAAACGAGCCGACTAAATTCAACCTCAAAGACCGGCGGATCCCAATCGTCGTTCGACTGGATCAAAAAGATCGTGAGCGCGTGGAAGACATCGGTCGTCTCACTGTCAATCCCGGACAGGAACGTCCGATTCCACTCAGTTCGGTTGCCTCGATAGAACTTGGGAAAGGTCCGAGTGAAATTCGACGTGTCGATGGAAGGCGAGTGGCGATAATCGAAGCCAACGTGGGTGTCGGAGCCTTGGGCGCAGCGGTCAAAGCCATTGAGCGCACGATGAACAACGACATGGAATGGGAGCCTGGCTACACCTTTTACCTTACCGGGCAGAACGAAGAATGGGAAAGCAGCCGGGGCAGTCTTTATCTGGCGATGGGGTTGAGCGTGTTTCTCGTTTACGTGATCATGGCCGCCCAGTTTGAATCCCTGGTGCAACCACTGATCATCATGCTGACTATTCCTCTGGCGTTTTTTGGCGCTGTGGTGGGTTTGAAAGTTTGCGGGATCAGTCTGTCGATTGTGGTGTTTCTGGGAATGATCATGCTGGCCGGGATCGTGGTGAACAATGCGATTGTATTGATTGATTACATCAACACGTTGCGCAAACGTGGAATGGATCGAGAAGACGCGATCATTGAATCCGGGACCGTCCGGCTGCGACCGATTTTAATGTCCACCGGCACAACAGTACTCGGACTGGCGCCGATGGCTTTGGGACTCGGAGACGGCGCGGAGATCCGAACACCGATGGCGATCACTGTGATCTTCGGACTCATCTTTTCCACAGCTTTAACACTGGTCATCATTCCCAGCATTTATGGATTGATTGATCGGTGGGTGAGTGGATTGACAGGTCGATTTGTTCACAACGAAGAAGCTCCAGAACCCTCGCTGACTTCCGTTACAGAACCGAGTCCGAACGCATGAACGTTCAGTCCATCCAGGAACTTGCCGAGCGCGTCTTGTTCTCAGAGAACTTAGAAGACAAACTGGCCACTCCCGACAACCGGGACTGGCTTTGGCGTTCTGAGGGCAAGTCGGACGTTCGAATCCCTGAAGCTCCCGCCCGTCCGAAGGAACTTCAGTTTGCCAATCTCGACCAGCCACGCGTTGCCTATCCGAAAGACCATCAACTGGAGCAGGCTCATGAGCGTGGCGCTTTGCTGCATTTCCTGGCCAATCACGAACTGCTGGCCGTGGAACTCATGGCGTTGGTTTTGTTGAAATTCCCGGACGCTCCAGCCGCATTTCGGCGTGGCGCGGCGCTGACGTTACTGGACGAACAAAGGCATACCCGGGATTACATGGAGCGGATGCGATCGTTTGGAGTGCAGTTCGGAGAATTTCAGGTGAGCGGCTTTTTCTGGAAGATGGTTGCCGATATGTCGGATCCGATGGACTACGTGACCCGCCTGAGTCTGACCTTTGAACAAGCCAATCTCGATCACAGCCTGCATTATTCCAAAGTCATGGAAATGATCGGGGACCTGACATCCGCAGCATTGCTGAGACAGATTTATCAGGATGAGATTCAACATGTTGGTTTTGGCTGGCGTTGGTTTCAGAAATGGAAAGATCCGGAGCGCTCCGACTGGGAGAACTATCAATCACGTCTGCATTTCCCATTGTCGCCAGGACGCGCCAAAGGACCGGGGAAGGACTTCAATCAGGAAGGACGGCAAAAGTCCGGACTGCCTGAAGGTTTCATCCAGCAAGTCCAACTCTTTCAACAGAGTCGCGGACGAGCGCCTGATGTGTTTTGGTTCAATCCTTCCGCCGAATCATTCATTGCGGAAGGGCTGAAATACCAACCGAAGAGAGCGCGACGTGAATTTGCCAGTGATCTGGGACCGCTCATGTTGTTCCTGGCGCGGCAGGATGATCTGGTTCTGCTGGAGCGCGACTTGTCCACGGAGTTTCTCCGCAAATGGAAGGACGCCGGTGTGACTTTGCCGGAGTGGACGGTTCTTGATTTGAAAACCTGCCAGAATGGATTTCCAAAGAGTTCGCGACATTACGAAAGAAAACTCAGAACCGTGCGTCCGTGGTCCTGGAGTCCGGACAGCTCTGCAGCATTGGCCGGATTTCTTCCCCAGTGTTCGATAGAACAATCCGTTTGGAGCGAAAATTGGAAGCAGGTATTTTCTAAGGGATGGAGCGCCGCCTTGGGAAAGGAATGGACCGAAGCGCATTTGATTTCCAAACCGGATAGAGAAAGTTGGCTGGCGGGAGCTGAACTGTATGGGCGAATCGCATCCACTGAAGCAGAAGCGTTGGAGTTGGCATTCGAACTGCGCGAATGCGGATATCCGGTAGTGGCTTACAAAGCGCTTTGGGGATCTTCCGGACAAGGAACGCGTCGTTTCATGGAGGCGCAGTGGACAGATTCATTAGCTGGATGGATCCGTGACCGGTTGCGAACTCAGGGCGCTCTGTTGGTTGAACCGTGGTTGGAGCGGGAACTGGATTTATCGTTTCACTGGGACATTGATGTGGAAGGGGAGTTGAAATATCGCGGACTGGTGGAGTTGGAGAATACTCCGAATGGAGAGTATCGATCCAGCGCTGTGCGTCCGGCTTTGGGGCCTGGACTTGGCGCTGAGGTGAAGCGGTTTATCTATGGATCGCCCGGAGATTCGAGACGGTTGTTTCGTGTGATGGAGAGTATGGGGCAGTTTCTGGGTGATCGTTTGCATGAGCTGGGTTACTCCGGACCTTTTGGAGTGGATACGATGATGGTGAGGGATCCGGTTCGGGGTGGATTGCGATTCAAACCTTTAGTGGAAATGAATCCGAGGTATTCGATGGGACGATTGGCGTTGGAACTGAATCGGTTCAGCGCTCCGGGGACTTCGGTCAGGATTCAGGTGGCGCATTCAGGGGAGTTGCGAAGGCGGAATGTTTCGGACTGGGTTGGGTTTTGGAAGGCGTTGGAAGAGGAAGGGCGTTTGGAGTTGGCGGGGAGTCCGGTTTCGAAAATTGTGAACGGGGTTTTGCCGGTGAGTGATCCCTGGGGCGCTCAGAGGTTTTTTGCTTACGTGGAGTACATCCACTGAACCGCGAAAATTTTTTAACCACGAAATACACGAAATACACGAAATACACGAAAGTTTTTTTGACCACGAAATACGCGAAAGGCACGAAAGTTTTTTTTGACCACGGAAGGCACGGAAAGCGCGGAATTTTTTGTTCTGCATTTCATGCTTTCGTGGCTTTCGTGTATTTCGTGGTTGAATATTCGTGGTTGAATAACTAAAGAATCGCGGTGATGGGTTTTCCGTGGTCGATTTCGAGTCGTTTTCGGTCGGGGAGTTCCAGTCGGTGACTGTCGAGTCCCATGAGTTTCATGATCGTGGCGTGAATGTCAGTGACGTAGTGACGATCTTCTTCTGCATGAAATCCAAGTTCGTCAGTGGCTCCGTGGACTCTTCCTCCTTGTATTCCGCCGCCTGCCATCCAGACCGAAAATCCATACGGATGGTGGTCACGGCCGTCGCCTCCCTGAGATCCAGGTGTTCGACCAAATTCGGTTCCAAAAACTACGATTGTTTCATCCAGCAATCCGCGTCGTTTGAGGTCCTTGATCAGTCCTGCAATCGGTTTATCCACCTGGCGACTGAGTGTTTCATGATTTTTCCTTAACCCTGAATGCGCATCCCAGGCGCCGGCAGCTCCATCACCGTGCTGGATTTGAATAAATCGCACGCCGCGCTCTACAAATCTTCTTGCTGCCAATAGTTGGGATCCGAAGTTTCGTGTGACTTTCTCATCTAATCCATACAACTGTCTTGTTTCTTCGGATTCAGATTGCAGATCGAGTGTGTTTGGGACCGCAGTCTGCATTCGGTAGGCGAGTTCATAAGATTGTATGCGAGCTTTTAGAAGCGGATCGTCCGGGTAACGCACTTGAGATGCTCGGTTGAGGCGGCGGATTAAATCAAACTCAAGTTCCTGCTCCTGGCTTGTCAGTTCGAACTCAGGGCGGGCATAGTCCAGAGGATTTTCAGGATCTATCTTCAATGGCACAGCGTCGTAAGCCGGACCTAGATAATGTCCGTCTCGTTTGTCGAAAAATCTTGGGCCGATCGTGATGAACTGGGGCAGATTATCGTTGAGTGATCCAAGACCGTAACTAACCCAGGCGCCAATTGTAGGAAAACGCCCATCGAGCATGTGACGTCCACTGTAAAACTGAACCTGAGCGCCGTGATTATCGTCAGTGGTCCACATCGAACGCACCACAGAAATATTATCCGCCACTGAGCCGGTATGAGGAAACCAATCACTGACATCCATGCCGCATTGACCATATTTTTTGAATCCAACCTGTAGCGGGTAGATTTTGTTGCGCTGCTGCCCGTTGGCGTCGTTGACCACTACTACGCGGACATTTTTCAACTTTTCCGGGGATTGAACGTCAGCATAAGGCGTTTCAGGGATAGATTTGCCAGCGAACTGATTCAGAGCCGGCTTGGGATCAAAGCTTTCCAGATGGCTTACCCCACCGCGCATAAACAACCAGATGACACTTTTAGCCTTTGGCTTAAAATGAGGAGTTCCAGTCGGAGGACTCCAAACAGTGTTGGCGGCTTGCGCTGAATCGGGATTTCTCAAAGCCTCTTGAAGAAGCAAACCTTTCAATCCGGAAAAACCCATACCAATGTCTGTGAGGAAGGTGCGGCGATTCATTTGCGGCTTTTTGTTTTGATTGTGAAAAGCTGAATTGAAATTTTTCATGACGACTGGATAGGGGTTTGTGCAGGCAAATTCACACCCGTCCCGTTTCTCTCTGGTCAACGTCGGGTAATGAAATCGTTATGGTTCAACAATACATGAATCAATCGGGTTCGGCTGCGTGTGGTCGGATCTGAATCCCCTTGATCCATGGCAATGCTCTGAAATGCCACCAACTGTTCCTCGCAAATTGCGGATTCTGCGGGTGTTGGATCATATCCCAGAAGGTAGCGAAAACTGAGACGAACCCACTCCTGATCATCCACAGCGCCCAACGTTTGTTGCAGCAATCTTGTGATTCCCTGCGCAGCCCGGTTCGATTCTTTGCTGTTAACCAGACCCAGCGCTTGTTGAGGAACGATACTCTCCTCACGGCGGTAGCATTCCAGAATATTCGCCTCATCAAACAAAACCTGGAAGCGGTTCAAGTCGTCTCTGGAATGGTGAAAATACAATCCGCGACGTCTCGAGCTGGCCTGATCTTTGGGTTCAACAGGAGGACCTCCCATTGTCCAGTCCATTTCACCTGACAACACCAGCAAACTATCACGCAAAACCTGGGACTCCATCCGGACTGGGTTCATTTTCCAGTAGAATCGGTTTTCTGGATCCTTTTCGAGACTGCTAACTGGAGCATTCCTGATCGAAGACTCCAACCGGTAAGCCTCTGAAGTCACGATCATTCGAGTCAACTCCTTTAAGCTCCAGCCGGATTTCATAAATTCATCCGCCAGAGCATCGAGCAAATCCGGGTGAGTCGGTTTTGGGCTGTTGTTTCCGAAATCAAAGACATTTTGGACCAAAGGTCTGCCAAAATGCCGGGTCCAAATATGATTGACCGCCACACGCGCAGTGAAAGTGTTATCTTCGGAAGCGATCCATTTTGCCAGAGCCAACCGGCGTCCGGTGGATATACCAGGAAAAGGTAAAGCTTGGGATTCAGCTGATTCATCTGGACCCTCTGGAGCTTTCTTGCCTTCTCGGAGTGGGGAGTAATTGGTTTTGGGATCTTCCACCGCTGACAGCAATGCTTTTTCGGCCTCCAGGCTTTTGTTTTTGAGGTTGGTTTCGTTCTCCTGTGCTTTTTTGAGAGATTCCTCATTCGTTGAATCTATTTGCAACAACTGGAGTCGGCTCTCCAACCAGGCCGTTTTAGCATTCCAATGAGCCAGCCGTTTCTCTGCAATATGCGCCTGACGCGCCAGGGAATCCTGATCTTGAGCTGTGAGAATTTTGTTCAATCTTCCTGCATCTGCGTTTCTTCGTGCCAGCCACGAAGTGTAGCGGGCTTCTGCTCGGGAGCGTT
>JAUIHU010000248.1 GCA_030432175.1 Verrucomicrobiia bacterium
ATTATATTGCATGGTGAGACTGCCTTTAAATGGGATCTCCCGAATGACGACGCCTTGACGTGGAGCCAACAACTGATTCATCAAAAAGATATTGGCGCAGCAATGACTGGATCTCTCAATGCGACTGCTTTTGGCTCCAGACTCCAATTAGATCATCGAGACACCCGATTGAGGATTGCTGGAACCTGGACTGCAGAGAAGGACGCTACGATACTGCCATTTGGGTCTCATCCAGGTTACACCTCATTGATTGAAAGAAGGTTTAACCGAGCTGGGGAAAAAGCTTTGCATTTAGGACTCTTCCAGAAATTGGATGCTGTGGGTCTGAGAAATCTCAGAGTGACGGCTAATTACACCTATGGATGGACGCCTGATAGCGGCGATCTTGCCAGTCCCGATCAAAGCGAATTTGATCTGACACTCGGTTATCGGAAACAGTTCAGGAATGAATCTGAACTCTGGTTCAGGCTGCGAGGGGCTTGGTTGGAGGAGAAAACAAGACCTTCGAGTCGTCACACGGAAGATTATCGGATCATTCTGCAATATGATATTCCGTTACTTCGCGGACAAAAATAAAAGAACGCCTCCCAATTTTAATCCCCCCCAACTTGTTACACCTGACGCCAAAAAACGGGCGCTGGTTGATACCAACGCCCGTTTCCACTCAGAAATGATTTATTAGTCAGCTATTCTTTCAACCTGCTTTTTCAAATAAAAAGGCAGGCTTAAGAAGTGCTATTATTCGTTGTTTAATCGGAATACTTCTACTGCTTCTGTGGTCGGCACAATTGTTGAAGCCACTCCGTCAATCACGGTGATTTCCTCACCACTCACAACGGTGGTCCACTCAGTGGCGCTCAGACCTGGTTTGGATTCCAAATAATAACCCTCTTCATCCGGCCAGGAGATCAACAAACCGTCAGTGGTCAATTCAACCATCAACTCAGGACCTTGCTCGGCAGCAGGATAGTCAAGATCTTCCGGAGCCAAAGCTGCGCCTGTGACAATCACCCGATCTATCAATCCGTTGAACGGATTCAGAGCAATATCAGATCCACGCTCGAAACCAATATGAAGGTGATTATCTGATGTTGTCAGCACACCTCCTGTATATTCAATGGTATCACCCAACTCACCATCCACATAAAAACGGGCTTCAACTCCATTTTCATGAACAACGGCAATATGGTGCCAACCGCCATCATCTGGAACGGTAGCCTCAGAGAAGAAGTCAAGAATTCCATAGGTGGTCGCGCCAACTTTACGTTCTGTTGTCACCCAGAAAGAATAGCCTCCCGGCAATCCATAGGATGCAATAATGATTTTGGAAGGTTCAGTGAATGTATCAAATTTCACCCAGCCTTGCAGCGTGAAGTCTTCGTTATCGAAGTTCAACATCCCGGATGTGTCCTCATAAAAAGCGCCTGACGTTCCATCGAATGACAATGACAAATCTCCATCAGCTCCCGAAGGACTGTCGGTGGAAGTTGGAGGCAGGTCTGTGATTGTTCCAGGAATTCCACCCAGCAGCGCAGGATCAGCAACCGGATTATCAAAGTTCCATGCCGAATTCACTGTTACTACAGATAGAGGCAGATCAATGGCATGAATCAAACCGTTGGTTGCAGCAATGTCAGTTTCAACTACAGCTGAATCATTGATCATCACTGTAGTTCCATCCATGGAGATGAATACACGTTTACCAGCCAGAGTCAGCGCCGCGTTCAGAGTTGTCACTACCGATGCAGGAGCGGTTCCAGGTATGACGTGGTACAACAGCAGGTCGGTCAGCGCTTCAGGATCACCCAACAACGCTTCGACGGTACCGGCAGGAAGTTTACCAAATGCCTCATTGGTTGGAGCCAGAATGGTCAGAGGATCGTCACCTTCCAAAGCCGACTGCAATCCCGCTGCATCAATCGCTGTTTTCAAAGTACTGAAGCGAGCGTCAGTCGAGATCGTGTCATAAAGATTACCTGTCGCACCACCTTCCAGCTGGACGACTTCAACATTGTCAAAAACAACGTAGTTAAACAGAGAACCGGTCGAATTATACTGATCGTTATGACCCAGCATGATGTTACCTTCTGTGTAACCAAAAGGATTAGTGACCTGATCTATCAAAGCTCCATTGATATACCAGGAGATCACACCGTTCTCCTGAACTATTTCCACATCGACCCATGCGCTGGAAGGAGAGCCGCCAGGAAAGAATGCTGGTTCTGTAAACAGTGGAGCGAAATCATCAATTGGAGGAGTATCAACTGCCGGGGCTTCGCCCTCAGTCGGATATGTGTATGTAGTGTAGTTCCTCAAGTTACTTCCATCTCCATTCACAGCAAAAAATACCCCATCACCACCTGGAACTCCATGTCTGACAGCGGCGGTTCCGGAATGGTTGATTCCTGCTATGGAGTGCTCGGTCGATCCACCAGCTTGGGGGTCCAAACTGATAAACATATTAAACCTCACAGCGTAGTTCCCACTGAAGCTTTGTCCACTTGGAAAAACATTCACCGCAGCTGCGGAGCCTTCTGCATCCTGGTTGACTGCCAGCATTAATCCAAATGTTGTATTGCTGCCAGGAGCAGGAGGTATTAAGTCGTTTGCGTAATTCCAGTTGAACTCTGCCATATAGTCATCCACACCATTATTGGAATCAAAGATCACATCCCATTGGCTCGAAACATCTGTTTCAAAATCTTCGCTGAACAGTACGCTCACACCGTCAATCTTTTCATCATCGCGTATTTCCAATGTAACCGTGGTTTCTGATCCAACGAGATAATTATCACCCGCCGCCAATTCGATGATAATATCCTTCAATCCATCGAGTTCAGAATTATCCAGAGGAGTAAATGTAACGACAAGTTCTTCAGCGCCGGTAGGGAGCAGAAGTGTATCCAGAAACATATCTGTTGAGTAATCGGTCCCATCAACAGCTGTTCCTGTAACCGTAAGTTGCAGGTTTAAATCTGCCGGAGATGGCGCTGGCAAGGAAAACACCACCGTACCGGTGTCATCGCTCATCCTTTCGTACATGTGAGGATCGGTTGCAGCAATGGATACTGTCGGAGTGTCTCCGTTGTCATCGATCACCACAGTCGCCATCACTTGATCCCGTAGATCATAAGCAGAAGGATTTCCTTCAAGGAATACAATAACTTCCTCAGGGCCTTCACCCAAATCATCGTCCAATGTTGGTATTTCAATTGAAGCAGTCGAAGAGCCAGCAGCAAATGTCACAACTCCAGCAGGAGTTTCGTAATCCTCTCCAGATGTAGCGTCTCCTGCAACAACATAGGATACGTCCAGGGCCTCAGTCACATCACCTGTTCGGTTCAATGTAAACATGGCCGATCCTTCAGCTTCCGTCACATTGGGAGAATCAGCAAAGATGGATATTTCTATTGGGGTTGGCGCGGCGCTGAGATCCTCAACTCGGACGTTGTCGTAAATAACAAAGTTGTCTTCGCTGGGATTTGCAATGGATCCAAATGCATCCAGGTACCCCAGCATGATGTTGCCGCTGGTTTGAATAGCGAGGAAGTTTTCGGCAATCAGATAACCGTCCATGAACCAGCTGGTGGCCCCATTCAAGTAACGGATCTCAACCTGCACCCAATCTTTACCAGGTGAACCAGGAGTTTCGAAGCGGTCAGGCGAAAAAATTAAACCCAACGGCCAGGTCGGATCGGCAGAGTTCGTAGGATTGGTTTCAAATTCTGCCGTGCCATCCAAATCGCGATCCAGATACCCAGCATCCACATCAAACAACTCGATCGGAGGTGGAAACATTTCTTCACCAATTACGGAGCGCATATCACGACTGGCTCCACCTTCGCCGCTAACAGCAAACCAGGATCCATCACCGTTTTGGAGTGTATTCCCAACCGTCCAGGCTGGTGTATTTCCTGAAGCATTGATTCCGAATGTGGCGTGCTCAGTAGATCCACTTCCACCAAAGGATCCACCATTGTAGTTGATCCACATGTCAAATTTCAGTGTGAAGTTGCCGCTGAAATTCTGACCAACAGGAAAAACGCTGACTCCGCTGGGAGAGCCTTCCTCGTCATTGTTATTCACGGTTAATTTCAAACCGGTGGTTGTTCCATCCGAATTCGGGGCGGGTGGAATGCTGGCGGATTCACCATTTTCGGTAATGGTGACTGCTCCGTAATCGAAACCAAATTCTGCAGTGTAGTCAGGAATGCCGTTGTCGCTTCCTTCTACAATACTCCAGTTACTACTGGTGTCGGTTTCGAAGTCATCATTAAATAAGACCTGTCCTGTAACGTTGGCCGCTGATACTAGAGCCAATCCGCTATAAGCCAGATTTCTGACTTTGAAGAATTGTTTGTTGTTAGAACTCATGAGTGAATAATTTTCTTATTCTTGTGGGATTTCTAAAGGACTTCAGATGAAGCCAAAGGTAGCTTGATCTGATCCAGCTAAACGGGCGTTTAGCAAGGCTGAACATTATCGTATAGCATTCAACCTGAATTTTCTGACCAACAATAAATCTAGTCGGAAATAATCGGATCGCTAAGAAAAAACACACAAAAATGGCGCCGCAATTTCCATATTCCGACACAATCCGTTGTTTTGCTGAGTCTTGTGAATCTTCTGGGGCTATTATTTTACTTTATTTACGTGACACCCAAAAACTGAGAATCAAGGACGATTTCTACCTTCATCCTGGGAAAGCTCATAAACATAGAGGAAATTCTCAACCGGCACCCACCGGGAATGCCCGTCAGCAAACAAGGCATTGCTTCCTTCAGCTCCGTGGTTATCCAACGGATCAGGATAATTGTTGGCAGACCCGGCGCTGCTGTCATCCGCATCCACCATCAACCAGGTGCGGGAAGGTCCGGGAATTTCACCTCTCATCCGAAATGAAAAAGTCCGGTGCGGACGAGTTTGAACCAGTTGCTGAGTCTTCCGCTGGCGCGGTGTCAGCCACCAGCCAAATTGCTCATAGCTGTGTCCAGGACCCTTTCTTTGGCGGGCAAAATCTCTCAGATCCACCAGTTCAATCTGCCCGGCGCTGTTTGTAACAGCCAGATCCGTGCGGATGATATTCTGCGTGGTCGGGCAAATGAATGATTTCGTCGCAGGAACAAAATCTCTCCACAGCCAGTTCAAATTGTCGTCATAGTAGTCATCCGTGCCACTGAGCGCTCCATTGTTTTCGTCTGCGTACATCAAACAACCAATCCCCAGCTGGCGTAAATTGTTGAGGCAACTGATCCTTCGTGAGCGTTCCTTGGCTTTACTGAGAGCCGGGAGCAACATGCCAGCCAGGATGGCAATGATGGCAATCACCACCAGGAGTTCAATCAACGTAAAAGCCCGGCGGGATTGGTTTCGAAAATGTGCGGGAATCATGCGGTTCTATGTCTTTTTTTTCAATCCTTGCAACAGATCGGTCCATCAAACAAACAAAGTGCTCCGACTGTCCCCTCTGCGCAACATGATTGTTACCATTTGAAGCCAGATCACTTCATCTTATCCGCCAATTGAACTCATGCTGCGAGAAGGATTCTGAAAGTCAGATTCCCCGATATGATGCCGTGCTTCTTTTTTCCAAACGATTCTTCGGATCTCTTTTTCGAGTTCTTCTATGGGTTTTGATCCACGAAGCCAGGGCTTCAAATCTGATTCGCCCAGACTGAACAGACAGGTTCTGATTTGGCCATCAGCTGTCAGTCGAATGCGATTGCAGGCTCCACAGAAGGGTTGAGAGACAGGCGCAATGATTCCCAACTCAGGACCACTCTCGCCAAGATCAGCAAACCGCCATCGGTTGGCTGTTTCAGATGGGTGGCGCTGCTGAACGGGTTTTAATTCAAACTTTTGATGCAATCGTTCCAGAATTTCTGACTGGGTCACTACCAACTCCCGTTGCCAGGCGCGTTTGGAATCAAGTGGCATGAATTCGATGAATCGCATACCGAGATTTTCGCGCCTGCCATAATCAACCAGAGTTTCCAGCTCATGATCATTCACTCCTCGAATAATCACCGCATTCACTTTGATGGTTTTAAAACCGAGGTCTTTAGCCATGACTATCGCATCCAGCAACTCCTTCAACCCGTCACGACCGGTCAGTTTGCGGAAGTTTTCGCGATCCAGCGAATCCATGCTGAAGGTGACTCGTTTCAATCCAGCTTCCTTCAGGGCCACGGCTTGCCTGCGGAAATCAAATCCGTTGGTTGTCAACGCCAGGTCCAGATCTTCCCTCAAACCGGATAAACGCCGCACTAATTGATCCAGATTCTTCCTCAACAAAGGTTCTCCCCCGGTCAACCTGATTTTCCGAACTCCCATATCTACTAAAACCCCAGCAATTGCTTCAATCTCTTCGTAAGTCAGAATTTTGGATTTTGGAGTCCAGGTTCTGTGGATAGGGGTATGCAGGGGCTTGGCGCTTCGCTCATGTTGCAGACCATCGGAGTTAAGATGGAGCGGACTCCTGTTAACAGAGCCGGACTTCTGAAAGGGTTGATGTTGATAAAATGAAGCAGCTTCCTCCGTTTCCGGCAGACAGTAAAGACAACGAAAATTACAGCGATCCGTTACACTGATCCGAACATCCTCAATCAACCGCCCAAAGCTATCCTGCAATGGATCTTCAATCTTCCTGGATGTCCTGAGGACAGGGGAGTTCTTGATGAGATTGCGTGGTTGAGTTTCAGGATCGGTCATAAAAACAACACTCACAAAAAACACCGATC
>JAUIHU010000249.1 GCA_030432175.1 Verrucomicrobiia bacterium
CGCCTGGGGCGCACGGGTATTCGATCATTCGGGCATGACGGAAATGGGCCCCTACGCCTTTGAGTGTCTCGAAGCCCCGGGCGGACTGCACGTCAACGAAACCGAGTTCATCGCCGAGATTCGCGATCCTGCTTCCGGCGAAATCCGACAGGACGGCGCCGGCGAACTGGTCCTGACGAACCTGGGCCGCTGGGGCGCACCGCTCATTCGCTATCGCACCGGCGACTTGGTGAGCGTAAATCCCAAAGGGTGTGCGTGTGGCTCCAACTTTATTCGGTTGGAAGGCGGTATCCGGTTGATTCGAAATCGATGGTCCAATCATCCAGATGAACTGCTTGAGGTAATCCCTCCATTTCATTCTTCCAGGCTGCGACTGCCATGGATCCGTACCAGGTCCAGTTGATGGAAGCGTCCCAGTCAGCCGTTCGTCCATTCAGGTAATGAAAAGTCGTAACGTTCATTCTTTCTGAAGGGAAAAATGCAGGAGAGATGGTGTTGGAATTGACTTCAGATTGATTTCGGCTGAATTGTCGAGTGGATTCATCCCATTGCAATCCAGACAAGGGGAGATGCATCAAAATTTCCGATTCATCTGAGTTCAGCAGAACCTGGGAATCGCTGACCTTCAGACGATCATTAGCTGCGGCCCAGTTCAGGATCTTCAGTCCATCTTTCAAAGACATTTCATTCTGGGCGAACAGAAAAGGACGTGTTAATTGAACTTCATGTTGGGTTTCATTGGAACGTCTTCCGGGTTCATTCTCAGGGCTGCCCATCAGGAAACTGCCTGCTGGAATGAAAACCATGCCGGGATCCACGACGAAGAGTGGATGTTCCGGCTTCGGCGCAATTCTGACACGGAAGAATCTTTTGCGTTCAGTTGAGGTTATTTTAAGTGAAGACGTTGGACCTGTGGCTTGAATCGGGTAGACGCCAACAGGTGTCCAATCAGATTGTGGTATATCAGACAATTCAGAAGTGGTTTCAATTTTATACCATTGCCCTGGTTGTGAATCCCACGAGATCTCAATTTGGTCAGAGGTAAGAAGTTGAATTTCTAATTGCGTCACATTGGAGTTAAGGTCGCCGTCGATGGATGGGGCGGCATCTGCAGAGCTGACGCCGGCTGTTAATGCGCCTGCCATGCAATATAATGCCAGGCCAGTTAGGGTGAGGATTTTAGAATTTTGAATCATAAGGATCTCCTCAGGCTCAATGATTTTGAACCTGTATTATATTACAGAATCCTGTGGCTGACCGTTCCGGGTTTCTGAGACTGCCCGGTTGGCGTTTTCAGGACGTTAAGGTTGAATTAGATTTTATTTTATGAAACCAGCTGGATTCAGCGGTTATCCCTGCATGATCAGGTAAGGCTCATAAACTTCTTCGATGGTGTCCGATTCCTCGCCAATTGCGACGGCTAGCGAATTGACCCCAACCGGACCTCCACCAAATTTTACCAGGATGGTTTCCAGAATGCGGGTGTCCATTTCATCCAGTCCGTCCTGATCGATTTCCAATAAAGCCAGCGCCTGGTTGGCCATGTCCTGATTAACCCGGCCGTCCCCTTTGACTTCCGCAAAATCACGCACACGACGCAAAAGATTGTTGGCGATTCGCGGAGTGCCTCGACTGCGTCTGGCGACTTCCAAAGCGCCTGCTTCGTCAATCGGAATGTTCAACGCTTCTGCTGAGCGAACCACAATGCTCGTGAGGGTCTCGGTGTTGTAGTAGTCCAGGCGATCGCGGATCGGAAACCGCGTGAGTAGCGGCGCTGAGAGGAGTCCACTGCGGGTTGTCGCTCCTACCAGGGTAAATCGGGGCAATGGCAGTCGTACGCTGCGCGCGTTGGGTCCCTGGTCAATGACGATATCGAGTTTGAAGTCCTCCATGGCGGGATAGAGGTACTCTTCGATGTTCTTTTGCAGGCGATGGATCTCGTCCACGAACAGGACATCCCCTTCCTCCAGGTTGGTCAGCAATCCAGCCAGGTCGCCGGCTTTTTCGATCGTCGGACCGCTGGTGGTTTTGATAGATCCGCCCATTTCGCGGGCAATGATGTTGGCCAGTGTGGTTTTGCCGAGGCCTGGAGGGCCATTCAGCAGAACGTGGTCCAGAGGTTCTCCACGCTTTTTGGCTGCTGCCACGCAAATCTCCAGGCGTTCCTTCACTTTGGGTTGGCCAGCGAAATCCGAGAAACTGACCGGGCGCAGCGAGTGTTCCAGGTTCTCATTGGGTTGATTCAGTTCGCCGGTTATTTGTCTTTCAGCCATGGAATGGAGTGAGTTGCAGAGCGCTGTTCGTTTTGTGGTTTGAAATCATCTGGTCAGCGCATGCTGAGAAAGTGAGCGCATCAACGGTCATATCGTCTTCCGAAATTAAACAAAAGTGAAGTCGAATTGAAATGAATCCTCAGGATGGAGCGCATTTCGAAAAACTGGTTAACCAAAACAGGAAGGAGTTGAAAGTATCGCTGGACAGTTGCGCCAGATAAAGGAGCGGGGACATTCTTGTCCCCTTCCACCTCAAAGGCTGTCTTCAGCCTCATTATTTTCTCTCAAATGGATGATACATTTACAAAAAATGTTACATCTAATGCAGTCGGAGCGACTAAATCTGTGAAGTTCTTTTCAATTCATCCAGCGCCAGCCGGGCGATTTTCCTTTGAGCGCTCGACATAGGGAGTTTTTCGATTTCGTCCCAGGGAATCCAGGCGGGTTGGTTTTCGGTTTTCGGATTTGATTCTTTGTAAGTATTTGTTTCACTGGGGTTTGCTCTGGAACGTGAGGCGCCTTTTAGGGACTTGGTCGATTGAAATTTAATGGTTTCCTCATTAAATCCTGGAACTGATGCACGTTCAGTTTTGTGAGCCTCGCCAAAGTAAACGTGGAAGGTGAGTTTGTATCGAGTAATAGAGTGGCGCACCTTGCCGATGGATCTCCATTGAATTTCATGGAGTGATTCAAATTGAAAAGGATCAGAGGCTCTCCAGAATGGTTCAACCTGAGTGTCGTTATTTTCAGCGGAGGAATGCTCGCGAAAAGGAAACTCCCATAAACCTTGATTCCATCGGGAGTCCTGCGGGGCTTGTCTCATTAATACATCTTTCTCATTAAACAGAACATAAGTGTGGAATTCCAAAGGCGTTGGCGGCGGCGCCTTTTGTGAAACAGGAAATTTTTCAGGATCAGCTTCACGACAGGCAGTGCAATGGTTTTGAATGGGGCAAATCAGACACTTGGGTTTTTGAGGTGAGCAGACAGTGGCTCCCAGCTCCATGAGCGCCTGATTGAGATCGCCGCAGGGATTATCGCTTTGTGGTCCACAGGCGGCGGACTCCACAAGAAGTCGAGCATGTCTCCATAGTTCTTTTTGAGAGCTGGATCTTTTTACATCAGATTCCAAAGCAAGCAGTCGGCAAAGAACCCGAGTTACATTTCCGTCTAACAACGGTTCGGGGAGCCCGAAAGCAATACTTGACACAGCGCCTGCGGTGTAGGGTCCGATACCAGGGAGACTTAACAGATCGTGGTGATTGTCAGGAACGCGACCCTGAAACCTTTCGACGATTTGTTTTGCTGCCTTTCTGATATTTCGTGCCCTCGAATAATATCCCAGGCCCTGCCACACTTCGAAGACTTCATGTTCGGAAGCCAATGCCAGGGATTGGACGTCGGGGAATCGCTGCATCCAACGACGCCAGTAATCCAGAACCGTAGCGACCTGAGTTTGTTGCAACATGATTTCAGAGATCCAGATAGCGTATGGATCTTTGGAGAGTCGCCACGGCAACGGACGAGCATTTTTATGAAACCAGAGAACGAGGCTTTCAGCGATTTGTTGCGTTTGAGTTTTATTCCAGGATTTGGAAAGCACAGAAATTATTTAGAGGAGGCGAGGCGCTTATGCAAACTACTGAGTGAAGGAGCGCTGATCGGAAACTTGAATTAAATCAGATAAACCACAAAAAAGCGTTGACTCTACAGTAGTCACTGCCTATAAGCCTTCGGTCTTTCGGGATAATTTTAAAATAAATCAAAGAATTTCCGACTTTGGGGTTGAATAAATTTCAAAGTTGCCTAGGGTTTGGGGCTTTCTCCCGAACTTTTGGGAAAAAAAAGCGCGGAGAAAAGTTTCCGGCGCCCACGTAGCTCAGTTGGTAGAGCACGTCCTTGGTAAGGACGAGGTCGTCAGTTCAAGCCTGATCGTGGGCTCCATTTTTACTCGGGAGTTCAAAACTGAAGCATAACGAATCCAATGGCTAAAGAAGCGTTTCAAAGAACCAAGCCACACGTAAACGTTGGAACCATCGGTCACGTTGACCATGGTAAGTCCACATTGACCGCCGCCATTGTTGCGGTTCAAAGCCGTCGAGGACTGGCTACTCCGATCTCATACGCGGATATCACCAAAGGTGGTACCGTTCGTGATGATTCGAAGACAGTGACGATTGCCGTTTCACACGTTGAGTACGAATCCGAAAAGCGTCACTACGCTCACGTCGACTGTCCAGGTCACGCGGACTACGTCAAAAACATGATCACCGGAGCTGCCCAGATGGACGGCGCGATCCTGGTGTGTAGCGCCGCTGACGGCCCTATGCCACAGACTCGCGAGCACATCCTTCTGGCTCGTCAGGTCGGTGTTCCTGCGATTGTAGTCTTTTTGAATAAAGTGGATCTGGTCGACGACGAAGAGCTGCTGGAGCTGGTTGAAATGGAAGTGCGCGAATTGCTGAGCACTTATGATTTCCCTGGCGACGACACTCCTGTTGTGCGCGGAAGCGCAACAGCGGCGCTTGAAGGCAAGCCTGAAGGTGAGGAAGCGATCCAAAACCTGCTTGGCGCCATCGATGAATTTGTTCAAGACCCGGTTCGCGACGTTGATAAGCCGTTCTTGATGTGTATTGAGGACGTGTTCAACATTGAAGGTCGTGGAACAGTTGTTACCGGTCGTGTTGAGCGTGGTGTGCTGAACAAAATGTCTGAAATCGAGATCGTCGGACTGGCTGAAGAGCCGCGTAAGACAACTGCGACAGACATTGAAATGTTCCGTAAGTTGCTCGACAAGGCAGAAGCTGGTGACAACGTAGGTGTGTTGCTGCGTGGTGTGAAGAAGGATGAAGTGGAGCGCGGAATGGTTCTGGCTGTTCCTGGTTCAATTAAGCCTCACACACAATTTAAAGCGGAAGTTTACGTCCTGTCCAAGGACGAAGGTGGGCGTCACACTCCATTCTTTAACAACTACCGTCCACAATTTTACTTCCGTACCAGTGACGTGACAGGATCTGTCAAGTTGGCTGAGGGAGTTGAGATGGTGATGCCAGGTGATAACGTGTCTGTTGACATCGAATTGATCACCCCTGTTGCTCTGGAAAAAGGTCAACGTTTCGCGATTCGTGAAGGTGGACGTACCATCGGAGCTGGTCGTGTTTCTGAAGTTATCAAATAAGTATCTGCCTCTTGAATGAGTCAGTTATCCGTTGGATGTGGTTCAATTTAGATTTGAATGAAGCTCCAACAAACTAATTTGTCGCGTGATCTTGTTGTTATAGAGGTCACGCGTCATTTTTTCGGACGGCCGGGATATAATAAAATTTTCAACAAAAAGCATTGACCATTTGTTGAAATAAGATATAACCCAATGCTCGCTTGCCGAAAGACAGGGCGATAGCTCAATTGGTAGAGCATCGGTCTCCAAAACCGGTGGTTGGGGGTTCGAGTCCCTCTCGCCCTGCCATGCTATTTGAAACAATAATAAAATTAAGGTCCCGCGATATTTATTGGTCGACGACACCCAATGCGGAGGGGTGGCAGAGTGGTCGAATGCGGCGGTCTTGAAAACCGTTAAGGTGGTGACACCTTCAGGGGTTCGAATCCCTTCCCCTCCGCCAATTTTTTTGTTCCGTGAATAATTATACCTGGCTAATCTGGATTGCGGTTCTTGCGATCATTTTCTTCATTTTGTGGAGAAAAGGCAGTCTGCTGAAGTTTTCTCACTACGTCGCCAAGACACGAGAAGAGCTGCGCAAATGTACCTGGCCATCCCGCGAAGAATTGAAAAGTTCGACTTGGGTGATCATTTTCGGATCTTTATTAATCGGACTTTACACAGTGGGTGTAGATTTCGTGATTTCCAGCTTTATTCAATGGATTATTTAAGGCTGAGTCTGAACTTGAGCAAGTATTAAGAGTTCAGATTGTCAGGCAGCATTTGCTGATTGATACCCGACATAATGCGTAGTCAATGGTTCGTTTTACATACCCTGTCAGGGCAGGAGCAAAAGGTTAAGGACACCATCGAAAAGCGATTGGATGCCGAAGGCTTGACCGAGTATATCGAGGAAGTGCTTGTGCCAATGGAGCGTGTGGTTGAAGTGCGGTCTGGTAAAAAGAGTGTGCAAAACCGCAAGCTATATCCTGGCTATGTATTTATCAAAGTTGCTCTTTTGGATGAGGAAAAGCGGATTATTGAGAAACCCTGGTATTTTATTCGTGATACGCAGGGAATTATAGGCTTCGTGGGTGGCGATCGGCCGACTCCGACGCCTGATGCTGAAATTGAAGCTATTAAATCTCAGGTTAACGATTCTGAGGAAAATGAACGGCCGAAGGTAAACTTTGAAGTGGGTGAGACTGTAAAAATTAATGACGGTCCTTTCCTCAGCTTCAATGGTAATATTGAAGAGATTGACCCAGAACGCGGGAAACTCAAAGTCACCGTTAACAT
>JAUIHU010000250.1 GCA_030432175.1 Verrucomicrobiia bacterium
CCCAGGAAAGTCTTTGACACCCAGATATTGGCGCAGGGCCATTGGGTTCAATTTTATTAAGAAACCGCAGCAACCTCTCCCAAAGCGCCTGAATTTCTATCGGATAACCTTCTCTGGGTGTCCCAGCCGGATAATTGGTGTCCATCCAGGTGAAGTGAGAAGGACTCCACACCAGCCCGGAATCCCAATCGACTCGAATTCCGTTAGGAGCTCCCCGTAAATAACCTTCACCAATCGACAGCAACGCCTGCTTCAAAGTCTTACCATCAGAATCAGGCAATTCCTCATCCAGGAAATCCCAATCCTGTGACCGCTCCAACCATTCCTCACATACGACTCCCAGCCACAAAGGCGCATCGGATGTGTTTCGGTTGGATAAATCCGATCCATGAATGGTATTCGGCAATGTCCCATGCTCTTCAAATCGCGCAAAGATTTGAATCAATTCCCTCGTTTCCTGAATCCACCCAGCCGCAATCAATCCCCGGGCACAAATCAGCGAATCACGTCCCCAGTCCAAAAACCAAGGGTATCCAGCAATGACTGTTTTACCCGAGTCGCGCTTGACAACAAAAGCGTCAATCGCACGAGCCAACTTGCCGGCAAATCCCTGGTCACCCACTCGTTCCGCTTTTTCCAGCAAACGCGCTTCTCGATTACGGACATTCGACCAACAATTTTTTACTTCCTCCCAATCTGGATCGCCGCTTTCATCCCCACTTTCCGCAGTCACCAAAAGCGTTGCGGATTCACACAAGCTCAACGGAATTTCAAACCACCCTGGACTGTATGCGTCTCCATGAGGCGTCTGCCCTCGACTCGCTTCCACGGTATGTTCCACTCCCTGGATCCATTCCGGCGCCACATGGTATTGGCCCTTTTCCGAATATGCTCTCAGACATCGATCTTTAGCCGGCGCGAACTTAAATCCGGTTTTTACGCCATCTGCTTCAATGTTGGAAATCGCCCCGGCAAAATGAGCTTCCGCAGCCCCATTCCGCTGGGTTTCCCAATGGAAATTTCGATCTTCCAGGTCCAGTCGCACTGTCAAACTGACCTGAAACGGGGATTGCTGGGATCTCATCCGATCGGCTCCGATCGCTTGCAAATCACACGACAGTGATGGAAATAAGTCAGATTCTCCGTTCGCGCCAATCCAGTTCCATTGCAGAACGGTCGCATTTTTATTGGGAATCATACTGGCAAGCATTTCGATGCGAGCCATGCGTCCGCCTCCTGCAGGAGCCTCGAATTCCCAGCGCGCGGGTGGTCCTTCTTCAAAAACGCATAACTGTCCAAGGTTCAATTCGGAAATAAAGCCGTCCGCATTCACCCATATTCGGGCTCTTTTAATCAACACATGACGATCCACTGGAAAGTCCGGATGCAGATTCGCCCCAAGCAAACAGTCATATTTTGAGTTTACTTTCCCAGGTTCAACCCCAATCCGGGACATGCCTCCACGTTGGTTGGTTAATAACACTTTCGGAGACTCCAGCGCTGGACGGGATTCAAACAATCTGGCGTTCCAACCCTTGGGTATCCATGACTCCGGACATATATAGAAATCGGCGGTTTCGGATAACACTTTATCTTCACTTCGAAACCGTGTGAGTTTCAAAGTCCATTCACCAGCCAGCAAATCTCCAGTCCAAAGGGTCGCCCAATAAGATTTTTCACCTATCCAGATAGATTCACCAAATCGAACTCCAGCAGGACCTCGGTCCGGCCCCAGGGACTCATTTGAATCAGCATGTTTTGGGAAAATCTCCCATTGAAAAGGCTGGTCATCTTGCAACACCAACCAATGACGGAACGGAACCGGCGTCACTTTGCTTTGATCTTTGGATGTCCAAACCACTGTCGGTGAATAACAATCCATCGAATCCTCAAACTTATATTCAGCAAAAACTGGTTTTTCAGAGGCATTCAAGGCATCAGATCCGAGTTTTCCAAGAAAGCGCAACGGATCCTTCAAAATCTCGTCGGCCAAAGAACGCCAGTCGAAAGATCCAATTTTCTCAGGGGTCCAATGGGCAGCAGCAACATCCAAAGCCCACGCCGCAATGGCTCGCTTTCGACGATAATTTGCTCCTTCTGAAGCCAACTGCTCAACGTCAGATGGGGGAATCTCACCACTACCCAAACCTTGGGTGTCAAAGTTCTCCTCTCCGGATGTAATAAATACAGCGCTACCAGGAGGAAGCGATAATCGCCATTGACCTTCCACTTTTTCCCAGCATGCCGACTGATCTGCTTCGTGCATTTGGAGCCATTCTTTCGGAGATTCACCCAGAAAATCCAATTCGCTTAATGAACCATTCCAAATTTGCGCATGCTGAATATCAGTGTTCACCGCAATCAGGCCGGACACGTTTCCATCGGAAGATTCCCGCTTGGTCACATAAACAATACTGTCAGGTCCGGAGAGTGTTTTTATTTTCGCCCCATCAAAGAACACTGGATGCCCCGCCAACAATCGACTGACCTCACCCAGCAGATCGACTTGATTAGGATCTTTCCCCCATCTCATCCCGGTGCATTGATGAACATTGATCTTTTCCGGAGCAAACCATTCCACTCCGGAAGTATATCCAAATCCACCTCCCTCACTGGTGAGCGCACAGATTAAATTACGCATCATCGACCAGCGGCGTCCCAGGTTCTCAGGATCCGGCCCCGACTTGGCCAGGCGATTATTATCATGAGTCTCACTGTAGTGAATGTAGTAGCCAACTTTGCGACTCTGGGTGTGGCTGTACTGGAGATAATGATGTAGCTCCTGAGGCGAATAGTTTTGAAACAACTCCGAATAGGCCCAATTCATTCCCCCGACCGAAAGCAGATTTTCAGTGGTTTCAAGAGGACCTCCAAGTCCTTCGAGCAGGAATATTGCGTTCGGGAAGTACTCGCGGACTCTGGCGATGGTGTACTGCCAGACCGGTTGGGGAATCATGTAACCCGCGTCGCAGCGAAACCCATTCACACCCCGCCGCAGCCAGGTCAAAAAGACTTGCGCCAAGGTTTCCCAACAATCCCTCCAATGATGATCCAATTCCACCAAATCCCCCCACGTCACACCCCAGGCTCCTGGACTTTGGAATGTTCCATCTTCATTCCTGCGAAACCATTCAGGATGCGTTTCCTGCAACTTGGATCCCCAACCTGTGTGATTAATGACGATATCCAAAAACACCGCACCGCCTTGCTGATGAACAGCCTGAGTCAGTTCACAAAACTGATCCACGCCAGTTGTCCTTTGATCAAATTCTACCAGCGCAGGATCAATAGCGGTCAGATCCAATGCAGCGTAAGGACTCCCGAACCGTCCCATCCGGGCAAATGTAGTTGGCGTAGGATGCACAGGAAGCAAATGCAAAATGCGACACCCAAGATCTCCGAAAATGTGAGGAACCTGACGTTTCAAATCGCGCAGAGTCCCAGAAGGAGGAATCACCGAATATCCTGCTGCATCCAGTTCCTGTAATTTGGCTTCCGCCTCTTCATCCAACGCATAATCCAACTCCTTCGATCGACCGAATAATCGAGTAAAAGCACAATAAATCACATTGCGGGTTCGGAAAGAATCCGGATGCACACTGACTCCAAAGTTGTCTCCTTCAGCCCATACCTGATAACCGTTCGGGGTGATGGCATACGCTTTGGCTTCAAAATACCCCACCTCAGGAAGCGGCAAAGTCAATTCCCAATACCCTTCCGAATTTTGACCCATGGGCGTGTCCCGCCAGATGGAAACACCAGGATCGCGATTTTCCTTAAATGATTTAAAAATCTCGGACCTGATAGCCGCTCCGCGACCAATCGTAGTGCGCAAACGCGCAGTCCATCCCTTCGGAATCTCACCGTTTTCGGGACGGAGCGTGAAGGTAAGTAAATCACCCTGGAAATTAGCCTGTCGAGAGCCAGGCGCCGGATTCATGGTCAGCCGCATCATCAATCGCTAATTGACCACGTTCCCACCGCACATCAAATAAAAAAGCAAAACGAATGAAAATCTGACACCCAAACAAATCCCTCAGCCCCACAAGGGCGAATCATCCTAACCCTGAGCAACGCTCTGGGGTATTGGATGTCAGACTTTACCTATCCTCCCAATCCAACCAGCGATCCAGAAACTCAAAAGTCCCCACGCCGTTAATGGTGTGCGGGCCGACAAACCATTCAATTTCTGTTCGTTCGCCAATCCCTAGCCGCGCCTGATAAAGATTTCGAACCTTGGCAAATTCATAGGCAACCGTTTCATCCGGAGCGACACCGTCAAAATGCCCACGTTCCACCATGAAAGGACGAGGAGCGATCAATGCCGCCATCTCGGAATAATTGAATGTTTCTGCCAGATTAAATTCAAAAATTTCATATTCCCCGCTCCAGACATAACTGTAAGGACTCCGGGTCGACGCATTCTTCCAGACCCAGTCATTGAAATCTGCTGAACAGATCGACAAACAGTAATCTGTCACAATAGCAGGAACCCTCATGGCGGTTTTTCCTCCATACGACAGCCCATAAAATGCCACTCGATCCGAATCGACAAAGGGTAAACTCTGCAACCAGTCCACAATTTGCTGATGTTGCGGTGTGATAATGGAAAACAATGTCCTTCCGATCGAATTCGCTTTGCGCTGCAGTGTGCGAAACCGATCTTGAAAGATATAAATGTTCTGTGGCGAAAATGTAATGTACCCGGCCTCAGTAAGTTTTGCCGCATAGCGATGATACGCATAATGATCCGACTCCGGATCCGCTACATCCTGAGGACGCCCTTCCAGTCCATGTTGACAAACAACCACCGGTCGCTTCTCAGTCATTCTCAAATCTTTTGGAATCATCAAAATGCCATAAGCAAAGACCTCTTCCCAGACATCGAGCACAACTTCGTACCCGATCAATTTCTGGGTGTCATAAATTTTTCTGAGCCTCGGATGGAAGGGTTGATCCGGATCTCCAAACCAACCGATGATCTCATTTTTAAAATAATCTCGATATGGAACCACCGATGTCTCGTATTCGGCTAATGAATCGGTATTGATGTTCTTCAGAAATGCTTTGCGCCGATACGGACTCTCGTGCATCAGTCTCTGAGTGTACCTGTCCATTTCCTCGATCTGGCGTTTCTCACGTCCAACGATGGCAGCAGGCGCTTCAAATTGGTTGCGGGAAGGATGAGAAAAAGTCATGCAGCTCTCGGATTCCTGGATCTTGATTTTTCTCCCAAAGAGCGCCTGTGCGAAAGCCAGTCCGACTTCGACACCACCAAAGCTTCCGGACCCATTCTCACCTGAAGACCAGGATCTGATTTCACCCACACCTTGAGGATCTTCTTCTTTCAATGCGGAGTGAAGGATCCTGGCATATTCCCATTCATCAGAAATACTTTCCCATGTTGGTGTAACTAAATCTGCCGGCGCTCCGCCACGACCGGGCTCTAAATGAACTTTCGGAAATTGACTGTGCTCAATCAGAACCTGATCCGCTCTGAAAAGATTCAATAATTCGGCCGAACTAAATGTCTTCAGCAACGCAAATAAATTGCGGTCCAAGGGTTCTTGCCACTGACTTTCGCGAGGTCCAAAAACTCCACTCAATAAAACCACGTCCAGTTCAGAATGCAAAGCAGCAGCCATCATCCCCAAATAGCCCCCTTCACCAAATCCAATTAACCCGACAGGCCCGGTCTCAGTGGCGTTGGCCCAGTCGATCAACGCCAGAAGTTTCTGCGTTTCATATCCGACCAGCGTGCGCCCCATCGTAAATGCAGGACGATACAAAAACTCACGGTGCGTCAAATCAGCGCCCCACCCACCTGATGGTGATTGCCGACGTTGAACTTCCCTGCTGATCCAACCAGGAACGATAATCCGCCCGCCAGATTCAACAAATTTCCTCACCCACCAGGCTTCCCTTCCCAAGTCTCCTGTCAACCCAAGCCAATCCTCAGGACTCTGTTCGGCGTCCGGGGAAATAATGATCGTCGCAGTCGCTGATCGTTCTCTTGGCTCAATGAGAAGTCCTTCTCCATTCACGCCATCCAAAGCAGGCCATCGCACCATCCCCGCTCGCAACAACTCGTCTTCCAGGATGACTGAGTCGGATCCCAATGTCACAATCGGCGCCATGGAAACCGGAGCCCTGTCCTCGTCGCGAATTCCAAGAACAGCTTTCAGCGATGCCCGCGCTTGAGTTAGCAGCTCCTGATTGGATTCGCGATTGCCTGTCAAACCCTGGATCCAAACGGATCGCCTGACGGACTTGTTTTTTTCTATTTGATCAAGCAGGAAAGCATCGACCTTATCGACCAGTCTGGAAGCAATATCACCTTCCCAATCCAGAGGATCCGTATTTGATTCCAGCCAGGAAACCGGATCGGTCTCCGCAAAAATGGATGGCGTGAGATTTAAAGCTAGCGCAATGCCTCCAATGAGAGCTGATTTCAGCCATTTCCGGGAATTCATTCATGATTTATAACCTTTCTCAGAACAGAACTCCAACAACGGAATCAGCAAATCACCACTCTTCAGCGTCTACGCTTCTGCAGGCGTTTCAGGTTCCTGTTCAGCGGACTTCATTCGCGCTTCAATGTACTCGCGAATGGCTTGCACCTCTTTGGCTCCTGCGATGGTGTGATCCTTTTGAAACTCCATCCATTCTACCTGAATCCCTTGAGATTTGAGATATTGAACCTGATCGCGAGT
>JAUIHU010000251.1 GCA_030432175.1 Verrucomicrobiia bacterium
GCTTGATTCAGCGAGGGCAACAGTTCTCAGAGCGATTTGTTCCAATGCAGCTAGGCTTGAGTGGTTTGACATGGGCGATACTGGGGATCGGTCCTGCCACTGCAGTGTTGTGGGCGAAGCTGGGGACACGAATGGAACTGTATGGTCCATTGTCTATTCTGAGTTTTCTGCAGGTGCTGTCGAGAAAGGGGATTCTGATCAAAGACGGTCGCGTCCTGGAATGTTTACACAAAGTGGACACCGTGATTTTCGACAAGACGGGTACTTTAACTTTGGAACAACCCACTGTTGGTAAGGTGTATACGCTGGGGGCGTTCGATGAATCCGCAATTCTGCGATATGCGGCAGCGGCAGAGCGCCGGCAACCTCATCCTGTAGCGCGAGCGATTCGACAGAAAGCGGAGGACCTCAAACTGGATTTGCCGGAAATCGAAGATGGCTCCTATGAAGTAGGATTTGGAATCTGTGTTCAAATCGAAGGAAAGCGGACGCTGGTGGGGAGTTCCCGCTATATGGAGCAAGAGGGGATTGTTTTGCAGGAGGAAGTAAACGAATGGCGTCTTGGCGCCGAAGAGTATGGACATTCTTTGGTGTATGTCAGTGTAGCGGGGCGCCTGGTGGGAGCATTGGAGTTAGAACCCACGATTCGACCGGAAGCCGAGGCGGCAGTGAGATTTCTCAAAAAGCGTCGAATCGAAGTTCATGTCATATCTGGTGATCACGAAGCTCCAACACGCCAGTTATGTCAAAAACTGGGGATTGAGAATTTTCATGCAGAGACCTTACCCGAAAACAAATCAGAATTGGTGCGCAGGATGCAGGAAGAGGGGCGGTTTGTTTGCTTTGCAGGTGATGGGGTTAACGACGCTATTGCGCTCAAGTCAGCCCAGGTGTCGATTTCGTTGAAAGGAGCGACAACAGCAGCCACAGATACGGCTCAGATTATATTCATGGATGGCACGTTGAACTCGCTTTCAGAGCTGTTCAAATTGACCGACGAATTCGAGACGAGTATGCGAAACAATGTACGACTCAGTCTGGCTCCTGGATTCTTTAGTATAGCTGGAGTTTACCTTTTGGGATTTGGCGTGGCGACGACGATTACAGTTTTTTACTTTTGCACAATTTTTGGTTTGGCGCATGCAGTTTGGCCACTGGTTCGATACCAGCGGGATTTAAGGCGTCATCGTTCCTTGAGAATGGTCAGGCAGATAGAAGCTTAATATAGCAGAGATTGGTTTGGAACTGAGGTGAAAGACACTTTGATCTCTCCGGAAACGCAAAATATAAAAATGAATTCACAGCATGAAAGTATTCTCGCAGCCGCTGCGCAAATGGGAATCGAGTGTGTAGCTCTTGCGAACTGTGGGGAACATGGTTCGACCCTGCTGCGGTTTCAGGGGCAAGAGGAACTGGTGAGTCAGGGTTATTTCCTCTCTCTGGTGAATTCCCAGCAACAAAGGTTTTGTGACAATAAACAACTCACCAAGAGTCTTTTTAGCGAACTGGGCATACCCTCACCTGCGAGCCGGGTATTCCGTGATGCATTTGCTGAAGCTCCAAATTTAGGGGCCTTTCTTGACTCAGGAAAGGAATATGTTTGCAAGCCATTGGTTGCAGAAGGAGGCGAAGGGGTCAAGATGCGCCTTCGGACGCTTGATGATGTTCAAGCCTATTGGCGCAATTGGCATAAACGAAGTGAATTCTTTCTGATTGAAGAGCAAGTCTCTGGCGGGGATTTAAGATTGCAGGCAGTTGGGGGAGAACTGGTAGCTGCTTGTGTGCGGCATCCTGCTTTCGTCGTTGGAGATGGGTTTTGCAATATATCAGAGCTTATTGAACAGAGACGAAAAGTGATTCAACAGCAAAATGCCAGGAATCGTTTGGACATTGATTCCACAACTCTGGATTTGCTTGGATCTCAGGGTTTGAGTTTGGATTCCATCCCCGCCAGCGGTGTTAAAGTCACACTCAAGACAGTGGCTAATATGAATCAAGGAGCGTTGGCGGTAGATGTTACGGATGAGATAGATCCAATCTTTAAAGAATGGGTTCGGGTGTTTGGTCAACGGACCGGGATGGATATTTTTGCCTTGGATCTGGTTGTCGAAAACCACTGTCATTACAAGGAAGGAAGCGCCTGGGCGATAGAAGTCAATGCATTCCCTGAATGGTTCCACCACACTTTTTCGGACAGGCGTCAGCACGACATTCCTTCCATCATACTGAGACACGTGTTCGGCATCAGGGATCAACCTGGGAAAGGGTGATGTTATAGAGACCCTTACGAAATTAATTGGAATTAGTTGTCGCGAGTCACCAGGTATTTGCCACCTATAGAATCGTAGCCTTTCAAATAGCCAGATTGGTTGTTGGTGCAAGAATGATTCTAAAAATGAAGGATAGCAATACCACAGGGAGATCATAATGTCCGATTCCATTACGTTGGCAAAGAATGAAGAAATAGCAGGCAGCTTATTGCTGAAGGAAACTCATGTAGCGCACAAAACAAGTCAGTGGCAGAAGAGCAGCAATAGCATCCGGAAGGCGGGTTTCCTTCAAGGCTCGTTTGAAGAAGTTCGAAGCGCGAACAAGGGTGAAGTTACAACAAAGCTGCCATTTTTAAGACCGATTCAACCTCCCTCTCTGATAGGGCTCAGTCGAGCTTCTTTAATTGACTACTTCGACTCCGCCTGGCGTATCTACGAGTGGCTTTATAGCGGATTGGATTGTGACAATCCAGAGATCCAAAATTATCAACCCAACCCGCTTCGCAATTCGCTCGCATTTTATTACGGACATACAGCTGCCTTTTATGCCTGCAAACTTTCTCAGAGTGGCTTGTTGAAACGATCGGTTTCCGATTTCGAAAGGTTTATGTCGGTCGGCGTGTGGCCGAAAAGCGCTTCGGAGTTGACTCATGAGGATCTGCCGGGGTTTGGTGACTTGAGTAGATACCGGAAGCAGGTCTATGAAGAAGTGATTGAGGCGATTAATACAGCTACAATTCCAGAGGTCATTTTACAAAATCACCCTCTTTGGGGGCTGCTCATGGCGATCGAACATGACCTGATTCATTTTCAAACCAATGTTCCTCATTTTCGGCGAACTCCGTTGAGCTATCTGGAGCCGCCGAAAGGTTGGTCCCAGGCCTCTCACAGTCCCGCTCAAGGCGATGTCAACCAATGGCAGTCATTTTCTGGAGGTCCAGTATCACTGGGACGTGAGTTGAGAAATACTGAATATTATGGTTGGGACAATGAATTTGGGAAGATTCAGACTTTTGTCGAAAGTTTTCAGATCAAGTCCACACCAGTTACAAATCGTGAGTATTTCGAGTTCGTAGCCTCCGGCGCCTATGAGTGTCCGGAATTCTGGACTTCTCCCGAAGTGGATGTGTGGTTTGAAACTTATGGTCCGGAAGCGCCAGCCTCATGGATTAAAGATGAACGAGGGAGCTATCGCTATCGGGCTCCGTTTGAGGAAACGGAAATGCCATGGGATTGGCCGGTGGAGGTATGCAAGCACGAGGCGGTAGCGTATGCGAACTGGGCCGGCGCCAGGCCTGTAAGTGAACCGGAATATCATTATCTGATTCAGACTCTTTTTGGGAGCGTGCAGGAGTTGACCGTCCACCAATCTCAACTGGACGTCGCTCTCCGGCAAACTTCACTCCGCACCGTTGGGCAATGTTCAGTGGACGATTGTCAGGGAATTGATCTTTTTGGCAATGTTGCGCTTTGGAGTTCAGAAGCATTTCAACCAATTTGTGAGACAGCTTTTAAAAGCCATCCACTTTATCCTGATTTTTCCAGGCCCTGGTTTCGTGGGGATCACAGTCTGTTGCTGGGGGCAGGATACACATCTCTGGGGCATACGGCGCAGATAGGCTGGATGCGAGATTTTATGCAGAACCACATGGACCAGGTTGCTGGAATTGCTTTAGTAAGAGAAGTCTGAGTAGTCCCACCCTGCAATTCCCATTAATAATAATCGTTGATTCGTTAAAATGAGACTTACAGCAAACACTTTCAGAACTGGAAATGCATGGACCCCGCCAGCGCCACAGCATCAGCTAGCCGCTTATCATTCCAGATTGGAATATAGCGATGTGGAAGGAGAAGGCTTAGGATTGACGTCGCAAATTTTCGTTAGTAAATTCCAGCTGTTTCCATTGCGGCAGCAGTTTAAAAACACAAGGTGTGTGGTTGTCATTTGGAAGCGACTGGAGCGGTGCATGGGTGGTTCGGTGACTCAATGGTTAGACTCAATGATGGCAGGAGATGAGGATGCTGTATCTTCATTGTGGTCACGCTATTATGAACGCATGCGGAATTGCGCGCGCCGAGCTGTGAATGGTCACGATGTAGGAGGTTTCGATGACGCTGATATCGCTTCAATTGCTTTTACTCAATTTGCAGAGCAAGCGTTGAAAGGAAAGTTTCCGGAGTTAATCAACCGAAGCCAGCTTTGGAAATTACTCTCAGTAATTACCTCAAGAACCGCCTACGGAAAGGTGACACGTGAGTTTGCCGCAAAACGGGGTGGGATAAACGCGGCTAAAGGAACGGACTTGATCGATACCTACGCAGACAAAGATCGAACACCGAGAACTATTTCTGCTGCGAACGATGAATTGGCGTATTTGCTCAAGTCATTGCAAAGCGAGGAGTTGCAGCAGGTTGCTGTGCTCAGCATGCAAGGCCACTCAACTCGTGAAATCTCCCATTTGCTGGGGTCTACGCAGAGGACCGTCCAGCGTATGTTGGCGTTGATTCGAGAATGCTGGGAATCTGAAGCGCGGAGGGTGGGAGCCAAGCTTCCTGTTTAATAGTCGAGGAGGAAAGTAAATCACTCTGCCTTCCGAAATGACTACGCAGCATTACTCCGAACGACAGATAGTTACACGGTGCCGCGAATTTGAGAGTTCCTGGGATGCCAACCTCGACCCGGTAGATGGGGACCAGATGTTTGAGGCTCTCCTGAGCTGCGAACTGGAACTCAGGTTGCTGGACGGTGAGATTCCACTGGTCGAAGAATACACTTCGAGATTCCCTCAGGCCAAGGAGAGCATTCGCACGGTATTTTCTGAATTGGATCAATCCAACCCTTTGAGCGTTCCGGATTCACTGGGAGATTTTCAACTGATCCGTAGACTAGGCAGAGGCGCCAGCAGCATTGTTTATGAGGCCCTTCAACGTTCGTTAAATCGGCGAGTTGCGCTCAAGGCTCTGGTTATGCCACAGCTGGACTCACGATCGAGAACTCGCCTCCAAACAGAAACTACAGCTGTCGCGCGGCTCCAACATCCCCATATAGTTGGGCTACACGGTGTGGGGTCCAGCGAGACCTTCTCCTACCTGGTGATGGAATATGTTTCGGGCTGCGGGTTGGATCGCGTTATCAAGGCTAAATGCGCTGTTAGCAGTGAGGCTATTCAGGAATTAGTTTCGATGGTCAATGAGCTGGCGTATCCGGGAAGAAACGAAAGGATTGCTATCCTGGCATTAGAAATCGCCACCGCCCTTTCCTACGCGCATCAGAATGGGGTTTTGCATCGTGATGTCAAACCATCCAATATCATCGTGAATGAGCGGGGACAGGCATTACTGGCCGATTTTGGGTTGGCGAAAATAACTGATCCTGGATCTGAGTGGTCACTTTCGATGGCGGTGGTTGGAACTCCCAGTTACATTGCTCCCGAAGCTTTCAGTGGTAAATGGGACGAGCGGTGTGACATTTACAGCCTGGGAGTGACTCTTCATGAACTCTTAACTCACTACAAATTTCCGTCAGAGAAAACTTCTTTACCGCTCAATCCTAAAGCCCAAATCAGAGAGCGACCTGCAGCGCGTAAATTGAATGCGACAGTCGATGTAGATCTTGAGACGATTGTAATGAAAACGGTTCAGCTTGAGCCAGAAGCGCGTTATGCAACGGCTGAAGATCTGGCTGAAGACCTGCGCAATTATATTGAGCGTCGCCCAATTGGAGCGCGGCGGCCTGGACGAATTTACAGGTTCAGTCTTTGGTGTCGGCGAGAACCAGTTGTGGCTGCAATGAGTTTCTTGCTGTTAATGGTTCTGGTTGTAGCCACCGTCCTTTCATTGAAACAATCCAAAAGAGTGAGTCAGGCCAACGAGGGTTTGCGCCAGCGTATCCGGGATGCGCATGTAGAGCGATGGGATCTTGCGGTGCGTTCGCAGGAGACTTCGACTGGATTGCTTTGGTCAGCGCAGGCTGCAGGAATGAGTGAAAGTGTAAAATCTGGAAAAGGGAATATCAATGGGGCAGATGAAATCAGGTTTGGTTCGACTCTCGATAGTTTACCCAGGTTGGAAGGTGTCTGGATTGGTAGTAAACGGAGCAGAACGCCAGTGAATTTCATTCACGGAACCACACATCTCGTTACAGGAAACTCTGGCGATGGACTGCGAATCATCGATGTGGAATCCGGACGTGTTGTTAATAATTCGATCGAATACAGTGAAGTTATTACCCACGCTGAAGTCAGTTCAGACGGTCAATGGCTGGTTTCAGCGCGCCGCAATGAAAGTCCGCTTTTAGGCGTTTACCATTTGCCTTCACGGGAATGGAAGTTAATAAGATCTCACGATGAACGCTTGGTTAATTCCTGGTCTATAGACACTGACAATGGTCATATTGCTATTCAGTTTGGTGATCAGCTGGAGGTGTACGAACTG
>JAUIHU010000252.1 GCA_030432175.1 Verrucomicrobiia bacterium
AGAGGATGAACCAGTAAACACACACTCCTCTTGAGCTCGCAAAATCTGGGTGTCAAAGAATTTTGAGTGGAATCAACAGATTCTAATCTTGAATGTTCAAATAAGCCTGTCCAAGTTAGTTGTGTTACGGGAGTAGCGGTGCAAATCTCAATCACTCCCAAACCAAGCGATACGGGATATTCGGAAGATTTATGAATTCCCGCTAACATCCAGAACCAAAATAGCCACCAAGCATATTCTATTTATTTAAATAATGAAATCTAAACTAGCATTCCAATGGATCCTCACCACAGCAGCAGCAATTGCTCTGGCTTTATTTGTCGCTGGATGCGCTCCGGCAGGTGAAGAATCTGATGACTCCGAAGCTTCTTCTTCTGCGGGAAGTGATGCAGAAGTTATCGCCTACACCATGGACACCTGCATTGTTTCTGGCGAAGAACTCGGCTCCATGGGCGATCCGATCGTTAAAGTTTATAACGGCAAAGAAGTCAAATTCTGCTGTGAAGACTGCGTGGGCGAATTTGAGGCTGAAAAGGATAAGTTCCTGGCTAAGCTGACTGAAATGAAAGGTGAAATGGAAGAAGCCGCGGAATCCGCTACTAATGAAGCCAAAGAAGCATTGAACAAAGTGTTGCCCGGATCAGAATAAAGGCTGGTTAAACATTTAATTTATTAAACCCTGAAGGTTTCACAGCGGTTCGAGAAGATCTCGAACCGCTTTTTATTTTTTTAGATGTGCATTTTCAGATTGATCTTTGTCTTTGTTTCTGTATGGTAACACCCATACAGAAGATTGAACCAAATAAAGTGAGTAAGTGAAAGATGAACTGCAATAATTGGACTGTAAAACCGGTTGGGTTGCTTAAAATATTAGCTTTTGGATGGTTTTTGACACAAGCAGATGGGGCGAAAGCTCAGGAAGGTCAAGTCAGCGGTGTGGAATTATTGGTGCGATCCACACAGATCCAGAGCTCAACCAATCCGAGTATTGGGGTTTATGGGAATGGTTTGCAGGATCAGGTTAATGAGGTGTATGTCTCGGAAGATTTGATCAACTGGTCGCTTTGGAGAATAGCTCAACATACGCCATTCGAGTTTAAAAAAACCATTACTTCTGATATCGAAGGCAGTTTTTTCAAGGTGGAATCGCTTTCATTGGAATCCGCCTTGCCATGGAAACATCTCGTACGTGTGGAGGAGTTTGCGCCGGCATTGGAGCGGTTTCTCACCGAAAGGTTTTTATCATCTCCGGTAAGTTATGACTATCAGCCAATTCAATGGATCAAATTCGCCATTCGATGGGATGATGAGGCTGATCCGGAGGTTGTTTTTCAAAACAGTTCTGCATACGCATTCCATTATGATTTTCTGACTGCTCACTGGGAGGGGCTCAGAGGAATGAGTCGCGAGGAGGTGGATCAAATCACACTCTTTGCAGCCAATCGCAAGATACTTTTAGGCGCCGCGCTATTTCCCATCCATGTTTCCACTCGTGAGGCGGGAATTCAGCTGGTGAGTCAGGATCCACTCTCATTTGACGACACACAGCGAGCGCTGAGACTGGTTTCAGAGTCGATTCATTCCCTGACACCGATTGATGTGTATTACATGCCAACCTTTCATCAGACTCAAGTCGCGCAGACGACGATCGCAGAGTTGGAAGCCACTGGAGTTAAAGTAGACACAGCTGATCGATGGAGTCCAGGGGCCGGGATTTATTCGCCCGGTTGGGCGATGGGGCGACTGGTTTATTTGGAATCATCTGAAATTGAAGTGGCTTACATTACTGGAGAGCTGACCAGCCAGGATATTTTAATCACCGATGGAACTCCGGCAGAAATTCCTCGTTTGGCGGGTGTTATTTCTCTATCGCCCAGTTCTCCCAGCTCTCATGTTGCGATTCTTGCAGCAGCTTACGGAATTCCTTTCGCGTATTTGAAAGATCCATCCCAAAGGGAAACGGCCATGTCTCTAACCGGTAAGCGTATCTACTTTGCAGCCAATCGCGGATTCGTCTTTAATCAGTCAGATCCGACCCGGATTCGATTGATTGATTTAGAACCATACGCAGGCAATGAAGTCGTGGAAGCTCTCCCGGATTTAAAATCTCCACCTTTGTTGGAATACCCGATCAGGGAAGTTGCTGGAGTGTATTGGAAACCGGTTGCTGAACTGGGATACGAAGACATTTCCAAATTCGGAGGGAAAGCGAGTTATTTCCATTTACTAACGGCGGTCATTCCAGAGAATTCTCCAGAAGCAATCGCCTTCAGTCTGGATTTGTGGAATGAGTACTTGGATCAGACAATGCCCTGGGGATCCTCCTTAAGGGAAAGTATTTCTGATCGTTTGAGCGGGTTAGCGTCAACGAATGAGCCATCACTGGAGTTGGAGGCTGCGTTGGAGGATATTCAGGACTGGATCGAAGACGACGCAGATTTCAATGCTCAACAGAAAGGAATAATCCTGGAGGCGGTTTCGCGGTTTGATATTGATCGGAAAATACGGTTTCGCAGTTCCACCAACGTGGAAGACACGGAAAGTTTTGTAGGAGCGGGACTGTATGACAGTTACAGCGGCTGCAGGTGGGATGATTTGGATGATGATGAGGAAGGCCCTTCACACTGTGATTCAGAAAAACCCAAAGAAAGAGGAGTGTTCAGAGCGATGCGCAAGGTTTATGCGAGTTTTTACAATCTTAACGCCTATTTGGAACGCACTCGCAGAGGTGTGAACGAGACTGAAGTTGGGATGGGAATTCTGGCGCATTATTCTTACCCGGACGAAATAGAATTGGCCAATGGTGTTGGTCAAGTGGAACAGTTGGGGTCTGGATCATTCAATATCAATCTGGATACTCAGGTTGGAGCTGTGTCCGTATCCAATCCAGATCCGGGAGTCGAGCCGGAACAAGTCAGTGGATTCAAATTCAGTGGGAGTGAACGATATTTTATGAACCTCGACCGCCAGTCGAGTCTTGTCATACTGGGAGATCATGTTCTTGATTGGGAAGCTGAATATATTGAACTCGCTGGATTGCTTCATCAGGTGATGTTGCAATACCTCGAAGATTTTCCTGAGAAGGAGAATGTGATTCTTGATTTTGAATACAAGAAAACGCCGGATGGACTTTCGATTAAGCAAGTAAGACCATTGCCCATTCAAGATTCGGAATCCAATGAAGTTGAACCGAGGCTGATTCAGTCGCCTACCTGGACTTATGCAACGTATCAGGAGGAAATGGGCGAAATATTTGGGATGCACCGATTGAAGTCACGGTGGCGATTTTCGATAGATCCGATTCAGTTATCCGCTCAAGCCCCTTCGGATAATCCCTTGGAAGCGATAGAAATAGAGTACATTTCGGGAACGGAAATTGTCACCTGGCAAGGTGAAGTTGGAGAGTTGGAAGCATTTGAATACCAGCCGAGTAGAGGTTCCAGAGTCATGCCATTCAGTTGGAGCATGGATATTCACAGCAGCGCCGACGTGGGTTTGGAGATTTCCAACTACCCGGAATCAACAAACTCAAAGGAGGATCCAGTGATCAGTCTGGATGACGCTTTACTGGTCTTTTCTGCCATTCACCCGGATTCTCAGCCACAGCGAACATTTGAAGGATTTGGAAAAGGGCGAGAAGACATTACTGCTCTGCGCAGAGATTTTTCAGAAGAACCTGTCCCGGCTTTAGCAATTTTGAAGACAAGAGAAGCTGCTTCCAGGCGAGATGGGATTAAAATAACCACCAGCTTTTACTGGCCACCAGAGCCCACTGGCGCAGTGGCTGGATATACAGCTCCATTATTGAGTTGGGATTCCACCACCATCGAAGGCATTCCAGGTTTGGATGAGGCAGTGGTTCTTGAAGGATTCTTTTCCCAAACCTATCATCCTGGACATCATAACTTTTGGGAAGAATTTTTGTTTGATCCATTTCTGGAGCCGGACATGGACCCAGCGATACTCGAACACTTTGAAGCCTCGAATGTGAGGTGGATTTATGTCAGCTTTGGCCTCTCGATGGGTCCGAATTTTGAGCCACAAGTCTACTTTATATCCCCAGATGGATCTGCAAGGCAGAACTGGTAAACAGGATAAACAAAGCAGTGTGTTGTTGAATCGCCGGGATTCAGCATTAAGTTCCGGCAATGAAAAATGGCCAGAAGCCGACTACATTATTCCTGATACTCGGGACACATCTTTATCCCGAGCTTCCCGAGGGGGAGACTTCGAATGATTGTGTTTATGTTATGATTGAAAGTTGGGATCTGTGTGAGCGGTTTCGATTTCACCGTCACAAGATTCTGTTCTTTCTTTCTGCGATGAGATCCTATCGCGATCGCCTGGAATCTTCAGGATATTTAGTTGATTACACGACATTAGTTCCGGATTCCAGGGGGCGTGATTTTACTGAACAACTAAAACTTACTCTTCAGAGATACCCGGAAGTATGTCGCCTCAAGGTCTATGAGCCTGAGGACCATTTCATGCGTGAGAAGCTTCAGGATCTCGGCTCTGAACATGGAATTGAGACTCATTTTCAAACATCGCCTGGGTTTTATTTAAGCAGAGACCAGGCATTGAAAGATTTACCCGGGAATAAAAAACCATTTCTCAACCGTTTTTACATACAGCAAAGGAAACGTTTTAAAATCCTGCTGGAAAGTGGGGAGAATCCAGTCGGGGGCGATTGGAATTATGATGCTGCGAATCGAAAGAAACTCCCCAGGAAACATATCAGCCCGCAGATTCGTTTTCCGGAATGGACACGACATACTCGTGAGCTGGAGGACTTTGTGCAGAGTAACTTTGATGGGCATCCTGGAGATACAGATAACTTTTGTTGGCCAACAACGCGTGACCAGGCATTGGAATGGATGACGGATTTCCTGGATCAGCGGTTGGATTTGTTTGGTCCGTATGAAGATGCATTTGAGAAAGATGAAGTCTGGATTTATCATTCCGCACTTTCACCTTTGATCAACGCCGGGTTGTTGACACCCAGGGAAGTGGTTGAAGGCGCATTGGATCGGTATGAGCGAGGAGAGGCCCGATTGGAAAGCGTGGAGGGTTTAGTTCGACAGATTCTTGGGTGGCGTGAATTTATTCGGGCCGTTTATCACGCTTTTCCAAATGCCTGGGGAAAAAACCCAATGAATCATCAGCGCAGATTGACGGAGGATTGGTGGAGGGGCACCACCGGATTACCTCCAGTGGATGCGGCAATTCTACGAGTACAACGCTGGGGGTATACCCATCATATTGAACGCCTGATGGTGTTGGGCAACATCATGTTGCTTTCTGAAGTCCATCCGGATGAAGTTTATCGGTGGTTTATGGAAATGTATATTGATTCACTGGACTGGGTCATGGCGCCGAACGTGTATGGGATGAGTCAGTATGCAGATGGGGGATTGTTTGCAACCAAACCTTATATCGGAGCCTCCAATTATTGGGGAAAAATGAGTCATTACACGAAGGACAGTGAATGGACCGAGATTGTCGATGGCTTGTATTGGCGTTTTGTAGAGAAACGTCGTGAATTATTTGAATCCAATCACCGAATGGCCATGATGACCAAGACGCTGGATCGAATGAATCCTGAAAAGAAGCAACGCATCTTCAAAAAGGCAGAAAAATTTATCGGAGAGAAAACCAGAAGTATCTAAGGATCAAGCCATTGTATTGGCAATGTGTTTGATATCTATTTTACAGAGTTAATCAGTGGCGCCAGCCCCTGAATTCTGACCTCGAGTTTGTCACCGGATTCAATTGGTCCCAGTCCACCGGGTGAACCTGTCAGGATCACATCTCCGGGCAACAAAGTCATGCTGCCACTAATAAAACTGACCAGCTCAAAACAATTGAATACCAGCAGGCTGGTGTTGGAATTTTGCCTGAGCTGACCATTTTGGAAAAGTTGGATGTTCAGATTATTTGGGTCAATTTTTGTTTCAATGTAGGGTCCGAGTGGGGTGAACGTGTCAAAAGATTTAGCCCGAGCGTATTGTGTTTCAGAGGATTGGATGGTTCGATCGGTTATGTCCTGCGCGGCGGTATATCCCAGAATATAACGAGAGGCAGATGCTGGGGTGGCATTGCGCACTTTGCGCCCGATCACAATAGCTAATTCAGCTTCGTACTCCGTCTGATTGTCCGGATTTGGGATATCAATTTTTCCTCCATCAGGAATGAGTGACGAGGGAGCTTTAAGCCAAATCAATGGTTGCTCAGGCAACTCTTTTCCTCGCTCACGAGCGTGATCGACATAATTCAAACCTACCGCAATAATTTTTGAGGGCTCCACTGGTGGCAGAGTCCGTACCCCTTTCATCTTCAAAGGTTTTTTATCAAAGGTAGGAGATCCAAAGACATCCCCGTTTAGACGAAACAGCTCCCCATCGACGCACTTAGCGTAAAAGAGGTCATCTCCCTTCTGAAAGCGCCCAATAGCAGCCATGTTCGTATTTAACCAGAAGTGAGATTAAGCGGCAAGATGAAAGTCTCAAGGCTCATTGGTGATCGGAGCTGGAAACTGGGCGCGTAGTTCCTGTTCCACACGGAGTGGATCCTTCCCGGTTACTACTGTTTGACCAGCAGCGACTCCTGCCATCGTGGCCGAAGATATTGATGTGCCTCGGGTAATGAAAGTCTGTCCACCATAAGTGGTCCAGGTATGGTCCGGCGCTATTACATCCACA